>JABEUL010000034.1 GCA_013044465.1 Acidimicrobiales bacterium | reverse complement strand
GAACACGCACTGTTATTCGCATCTCACGGAGCAAAAGTTGTAGTCAATGACTTAGGGGGTGCCCTAGATGGCAGTGGAGACGACAGATCCCCTGCACAGCAGGTAGTTGATGAAATCAAAGCATTAGGTGGCGAGGCCATTGCCAATGATGACAATGTTGCAGACTGGGAAGGCGGCCAACGACTAATCAACTCCGCAGTTGAAGCCTTTGGCGATCTACACATACTTATTAACAATGCAGGAATTCTTCGTGACCGAGTTCTGATCAATATGACTGAAGAAGAATGGGATGCAGTAATTCACGTTCACTTAAAGGGCCACTTTGTTCCCACCCGATGGGCCGCAACCTACTGGCGTGAGCAGTCAAAGGCCGGAAAAGAAGTTAAAGCAGCAGTTGTAAACACATCTTCTACTTCAGGTTTGCTAGGAAATCCGGGTCAGGCCAACTACGGTGCGGCAAAGGCTGGAATTGCAGCATTTACTGTCATCTGCGCCCAAGAACTGGGTCGCTACGGTGTGAGAGTCAATGCCATTGCCCCTGCAGCCAGGACTCGAATGACCGAGAATACTCCAGGACTTTCAGACATTGTCAAAGCACCAGGTGAGGGTCAATTTGATTCCTGGGCACCTGACAATATCTCCCCACTGGTTGCTTACCTATCAACTGAAGACTGCCCCTCAACCGGCAAAGTATTTTTTGTTCAAGGTGGACAGGTCCGTCTCTTCCAACCATGGACTCTAACTACTGAAATTGAGAAGAGCTCCAAGTGGACTGTGGAAGAACTTCAAAAGGAGATGCCAAAGCTTCTCGGCTAAAAAGCCAATTAGATACAAAAAAAGGTGTCGGCAACAGAAAAGTTGCCGACACCTTTTTGTTTTGTTATTCAGTAATGTCGCGAAGCTTTCCGGCCATCTCTAAACCAGCAGCATCAGGTGTTGCAGTTTGCATTGCCATGAGCTTAGCCATGTCACCTTCAACCTTGATCTTTCCTGCCATGAAGGCCTGCATTCCAGCTTGTGGATTGCCCTCAATCAGGATTGCCTTGGCAGTTGGGTAGTCAAGTGTGACCTTAAGTTCAGCATCTTCCATGTGACCGAGGTCCATTTCCATCTGTCCACCTGAGGTGTCCATGTGGGCATCAATGTTTCCTTCACCAAAGGGAACCTCGGTGATAACCAGATTCATCTTGACGCTTCCAGGCATGACAGAAGCCTCGCTACCAGCCTCATCACGAAGAGCCTTTGCTGCATCGATCCACTCACTACTTAAGAATGGGTATTTAGCCATGATTTTTTATAATCCTCCAGATCGTATTTCCAAAAAGGTAATCGTGCCTTGTGCACAAATGCCTCACCGTAACTCTAACCCCAATGGCTGAGCTAACGCCAAAGCTATCAGAACTACTAGCATCTTGTATTGTGAATGCGATTTTAGAAGGAGCTGAGCCTTTCTCAGCACAGGCTGGTCCACAAGGAGTTTTAGTTTTACACGGCTTCACCGGCAACCCCCAGTCCATGAGACCAATAGCAGTGGCTCTCAACCGGGCCAACTTTAGCGTTGAGCTGCCTCTTTTACCTGGTCATGGCACATCTATGGAGGATATGGTGCCCAAGCGATTCAGTGACTGGCTAGAGGCTGCTGAGTCGGCTTATTCGGCAATTTCAGCCAAATACGAGGACATTTATGTAGTGGGGTTATCCATGGGAGGAACCCTCTCGTGCTATTTGGCGGCAAATCATCCAGAAATTAAGGGTCTTGTGCTCGTGAACCCTTTCGTGGATCCACCGGCAAAAGAGTATAGAGAGATAGTAGAAGGACTTTTAGATCAAGGAATGGAGATTGCCCCTGGGGTGGGTTCGGACATAAAAAAGCCCGGGATGAAGGAGTTGGCCTATGAGGGAAGTCCACTAAGAGGCGCACTTTCGCTTTTTGATGGCCTAGATGCCCTTCAGGAGAAGTTGGTTAAAATCAAGTGTCCGATACTCTTGTTTTCAAGTCGAGAGGACCATGTAGTGCCTAGCTCATCAGGGGATGTGCTTGTGGAGAATGTCTCTGGATCATGCGAGCGAGTCTGGCTCGAAAATAGCTACCATGTGGCTACTCTTGATTTCGACCAGGAACTAATTGAGTCAAAAGCCGCTGAGTTTTTATTATCCCTTTCTTCAAAGTAACATTCCTACTAACAGTGATTTCAAATGAATAATGAAAATTTAATAACTGAAAAAGACGTCGCCCATGTAGCAGTCCTGGCCCGTCTTCACCTGAGCGAAAAAGAAATAACGGATTTCACAGTCCAGTTGCGGTCAATACTAGAACACGGTCGAGATATCACAGCACTTGATTTAGCTGATATCCCCCCAACTTCTGGGCCAATTCCACTTGAAAATGTATTCCGAGAAGATGTCAAAGGAGGCTGCGTTGATAAAAGTGAAGTTCTCTCAGAAGCTCCAGGTCATCAAGAAGGTCAGTTCTTGGTCCCTCCTCTGCTCGATGGAAGTGAGTGAAGTTGTCTGAACAACTATTGAGTGCAAAAGAAATTGCAGTTGGCATCAAAAATAAAACCTTTAGTGCAACTGAAATAGTTAGCGATACCCTTGGACGCATTGAAAAACTAGATGGAGATATTCATGCCTTTTTGAATGTCACCGGGGATCAGGCACTACTTAGGGCAAAAGAGATCGACGAGATGGTATCTAAGGGTGAAGATCCTGGAATACTAGCTGGAGTTCCCATTGGAATAAAAGACAATATCTGCACTCGCAAAGTAGCGACAACTTGTGGCTCAAAAATTCTAAATGAGTGGAAGCCGCCCTATGACGCAACTGTGATAGAAAAGCTGAGGTCCCAAGGTGCCATTGTTGTTGGAAAAACCAATATGGATGAATTCGCCATGGGCTCCTCGACCGAACACAGTGCATTTGGACCCACTAAAAATCCACACAATATCAAGTGTGTCCCAGGAGGATCAAGTGGAGGAAGTGCGGCAGCTGTTGCATCAGGGATGGTTCCACTTGCCCTAGGAAGTGACACTGGTGGATCGATCAGACAGCCGGCGGCATTTTGTGGAGTAGTAGGACTAAAGCCGACTTATGGACTTGTCTCAAGATACGGTTTAGTTGCCTTTGCCTCTTCGCTAGATCAAATAGGCCCATTTTCAAGAGATGTAGATGATAGCGTGCTTTTGGCAAATGCAATCATGGGTCACGACCCACTTGATTCAACCTCACTTGATATAGATACTCCCCCAATAAAGATCAACAGTGATGGCGGTGTGAGAGGACTTCGCATTGGGCTAGTTAGTGAGTTCCTAGAAGGGATCTCTCCTGAGATTTCAGAGGCTATCGAGCGAGCATGCAAATATCTCGATGCTGGAGGCGGGCAAGTAGAGAGTTGTTCGGTTCCATCCGTCAAGCAGTCATTATCTGCCTACTATCTAATCGCCCCAGCTGAGGCATCATCGAATTTGGCCCGCTTTGACGGAGTCCGTTTTGGAATGAGAGTGGATGGGAAAAATGCTGAGGAGATGATGGTTAATACCAGGACGGCAGGGTTTGGAGATGAAGTAAAACGGAGGATAATGCTAGGGACTTATGCGCTCTCTGCTGGCTACTATGACGCGTATTATGGCAGTGCTCAGAAATTAAGGACACTTGTCATAAGAGACTTCGAAAGTGTTTACCAAAAATTCGATGTACTCCTTAGTCCAACCACCCCTACTACGGCTTTTGAAATCGGAGCCAAAATCGATGATCCACTGACGATGTATCTATCTGATGTCTGTACAATTCCAACCAATCTGGCCGGACACCCTGCAATAAGCGTGCCCTTTGGCTACGATTCAAAAGGACTTCCAATTGGATTACAAGTGTTAGCTCCTGCATTGAAAGATGACTTGACCCTTAAGGTGGCAAGTTACTTAGAGAGCGCTAGGGAAAACGCCAATGACTGAAGAACGCTACGAACCCGTCATAGGACTTGAAGTCCACTGTGAATTAAGGACCGCTACAAAACTGTGGTGTGCGTGCCCGAATGAATTTGGGGGCGAACCAAATACTCACATCTGTCCGATATGTCTTGGTCTTCCGGGAACTTTGCCAGTACTGAATAGAAATGCAGTTGAATATGCAATGCGGATTGGCACCGCACTGAACTGCGAGATAAAGCCATCCAAATTCCATAGGAAAAATTACTTCTACCCTGATATGCCCAAAGACTTTCAAATCTCCCAGTATGACGAACCCATTAATGTACAGGGATATCTGGACTTGCCAACCGGGATCAGAATCGGTATCGAGAGGGCACATATCGAAGAAGATACGGGCAAGTCTTCCCATTTAGGGAAAAGCGGACGAATACATGCCGCATATGGAGCCTTAGTTGATTACAACAGAGCCGGTGTCCCCCTAGTAGAGATTGTTTCGGCACCAGATATAAGAAGTTCCGAGCAAGCCAAAGACTACGTATCTGAGTTAAGAGCAGTGCTAGTTGCAACGGGTGCCACTGATGGTCGCATGGAAGAGGGTTCGCTTAGGGTTGATGCAAATGTGTCAGTCCGAAAGGGTCCTGATGCTCCCTTTGGCACCAGATGTGAAATCAAAAATGTGAACTCGTTGAGATCATTAGTCCGGGCAATTGAGTATGAAATTAAAAGACAGATTGAGGTCTTAGAAGACGGTGGAAGAATTATCCAACAAACTCGACACTTCAACGAAGACACACTTTCCACAGTTGCACTCAGATCCAAAGAGGAGGCCCAGGATTACCGCTATTTCCCAGAGCCGGATCTGCCGCCAATCTCTCCTGGAGAGGCTTGGATAAACAAGGTTAAAGAAGAGCTTCCTCCACTTCCCCCACAAAGGCGTGCAAAAGTAAAAGAGATATTTGGCACTGGAGATGATGGCCAAATTATTACTCTGGTGGAACAAGACCTAGACGGCCTTTTTCTAGGTGTGCTTTCCCATGGCGCAGATGGCGAAATTGCCATAAGGAGATTGCTCAATGAAGCTGCATCTCAAATTGAAGCAGCCAGAAAGTTAGATGTAAAAGATTTTGCAGCACTTATTGGAATGGAAAAAAGTGGCAAACTCTCGGCAACGCAGTGCAAAGCTGTACTTGCTGAAATGCTAGAGAGCGGTGGATCACCTTTGCAAATTGCCGCTTCCCTTGGTTTTGAAGGGATGAAATCAAACGAACTTGAAGAAGTGATTACCCAGATTATTAACGATAACCCAGATGCCTTCGAGCGATTTAAGGCCGGAGATGAAAAAGTAACCCAGTTCTTTGTGGGACAAGTAATGAAAGCCACCAAAGGCAAAGCCAACGGGAAATCAGTTATTGAATTCCTTGAGACAAAGAAATCTTGAAATCACCGATTCAAAAGTAACCTGACGGTTTCTACATTTTTAAATGCTGACCACAAGCTGTCACTCCCCTCATGGCATAAAAGAATAGAAAGAACAGAACAACTCTAAAGGCAGAAGAATTTTCTAGGAATACCTACGCTGTGGGCGCAAGCAATACTTCTGATGATGAAACTCTCGAACTTGTGTCTTTGTGGGGATCAGAGATCATTACCACCGAAATAATAGAAGCTATAAGCATGCAGAATGCGCCGACTAAAAAACCCACGCTGAAGCCGTGAATAGTTCCATTTAATACGACTGTTTGATTCGTAAAGTTCTTTCCAATGTAGTTTCTGGTAGCAGTAGCAGCAATTGTATTTAAAAGTGCAGTCCCAAGTGTCCCTCCTATTTGTTGACTTGTGTTTAATGTCGCACTTGCCACTCCTGCATCATGGGGTGACACTCCCACCAAGGCAGTTGAACTCAAAGAAACGAATGCGAAACCCATTCCCACGCTCATTACTATTTCCGAAGGCATTACGTGAATGAAAAAATCCGTATGAAGGCCAATCTGGCTCATCCACAAAAGACCACCGGATCCAGCTAGAAAACCAAGAGCCATAAGCGGCCTAGGTCCTGTTCTAGGTAAAATTTTGCTTGCAGCACCAGCAGCTAAAATAATCCCTGCTGAAAATGGGAGGAAAGCAAAACCTGCCTTAAGGGCGGAGTAGTTTAAAACTCCCTGGAAGTAAAAGGTGAGGAAAAGAAATGCCCCAAACATGCCAATTCCAGCAGCAAGTGATACCAGATACGAAGCCCCGCGATTCTTATCCAAGATGATTCGCATGGGCAATAGAGGATTTGTGGATACTTTGGATTCGTAGTAGAAGAAACCGGCCAATAGAACAAGTGCCGTAAAAACATAAAGAATCGTTGAAGTTGATCCCCAGCCATTAGTACTTGCAACAGTGAAACCATAAACCAAGCTGACTAACCCCAGGGTTGCCAACACCGCGCCTGGCACATCATATTTTGTATTGCCCTCAGCCTTACTTTCTTTCACTATGAGTATTGCAGCAATTGCAGTTAGAATTGCAACTGGTGTATTTACAAATAAACACCAGCGCCACGATGCATACTCAGTTAACACGCCACCGACTATGAGTCCAATGGCAGCACCTCCACCGGCAATTCCTCCATAAACCCCAAAAGCAGTTGCTCGCTCTTTGGGCTCAGTGAAAGTTACTGTTATCAGAGATAGAGCAGCAGGAGCCATAATTGCTCCAAATCCTCCTTGGAGTGCTCTAGCTGCGAAAAGCATTGGACCGTTAATTGCAAAACCGCCAAGGGCTGAACTGGCCGCAAAGCCCAGCAAACCAATTACAAATATTTTCTTCCGTCCGACATAGTCGGCAATTCTCCCACCAAGCAGCAAGAGTCCGCCAAAAGAAAGCGTGTAAGCAGTAATAACCCACTGCCTATTGCCAGTGGAAATAGAAAGAGCTTTCTCAGCCGAGGGAAGAGCAATATTGACAATTGATGCGTCTAAAACAATCATAAGTTGTGCCAAAGCAATTACAAACAGAGCTAACCACTTGTTGCGATTACGACTTACACTTTGATGATCCTGGGTGTATCCCACTAATACCTTTCGAATCTTAATTTTCTGCGCCGATACCGAGTTTGAGAGAAGTTCTAGATGAATAACTATTTACACAGGAGTTCAAATAAACGTCATCTCAATAGATGACCACGGGATATGTCTCTATCCAATAAGCATCAAAAGTTAAAATTGTCCTGGCAATTCAACATTTGCCAAGAACTTATGCCAAAGGTGCGAATTTTGTCTAGGCCATGTAGTTAGCATAGTGATGCCAGCCAATTACCTGGCACGTCAATTGAAATTATCTTCAGAGTTTCACAGATCCTTATAGGTCCATAGGGCTATCGGCCAAAT
The DNA here is from genome assembly GCA_013044465.1 of Acidimicrobiales bacterium. Classification (GTDB taxonomy): domain Bacteria; phylum Actinomycetota; class Acidimicrobiia; order Acidimicrobiales; family JABEUL01; genus JABEUL01. The sequence goes on along the minus strand of JABEUL010000034.1, from coordinate 6,310 downwards.
TTGGAGCTTTTGTACTGTGCATATGTAAAAAAGTCGTAATCTAGTGAAATGAGTGACGCCACGACTGAAGTAAAGAAAAGCCTAAAAATAAGAAGCCACGAGGTCACCGATGGCTACAGAAGAGCTCCTGCTAGGGCGATGCTTCGGGCTATTGGGATGACCGACAACGACTGGGATAAACCCCAAATTGGAGTTGCGTCCTCGTGGAATGAAGTTACGCCTTGCAATATGCCCCTGGGCCGACTGGCCAAAAAAGCAAAGGAAGGCGTGCGATATGCAGGTGGCTACCCTATTGAATTTGTGACCATTGCCGTCTCCGATGGAATCTCAATGGGTCATGAAGGCATGCGAGCATCACTCGTGAGTAGAGAAGTGATTGCAGATTCAATTGAGACAGTGATGCATGCAGAGCGTTTTGATGCCATGGTTACTTTGGCTGGCTGTGACAAGTCACTTCCCGGAATGCTCATGGCTGCAGCGAGACTTGATCTGCCTGCAGTATTTGTCTATGCAGGCTCTATATTACCGGGAAGGCTAAATGACCAAGCCTTAGACATCGTTAGTGTTTTTGAAGCAGTCGGCGCCCGTGCGGCAGATACCTTAAGCGATGAGGAACTCTCACTGATTGAGAATCGGGCATGCCCGACGGAGGGATCCTGTGCTGGCATGTTCACGGCAAACACTATGGCTTCAGTTGCAGAAGCTATAGGAATGTCACTTCCAGGAGGTGCCTGTCCTCCTGCAGTTGATAGAAGACGTGACGACCAAGCTTTCGATGCGGGGAAAGCTGTCGTAAAGCTATTGGAACTTGAACTCACTCCAAGGAAAATAATGTCCAAGAAGGCCTTTGAGAATGCAATTTCAGTAGTTATGGCTCTTGGTGGTTCGACCAATGCGGTTCTTCATTTGCTGGCAATGGCCAGGGAAGCCAAGGTTGAATTAGAACTTGACGACTTTAACCGAATAGGGAAACGAGTTCCTCACTTAGCCGACACTAAACCCCATGGGAAATATCACATGACCGATTTAGACAGAATTGGTGGGGTTCCAGTTGTCATGAAAGAACTCCTCGATGCCGGGCTGATACATGGTGATTGTTTAACAGTTTCTGGATTGAGCATTGAAGAGAACCTTAATTTAGGCAATGTCCCAGGTCCCGATGGCGATGTGGTCCATCTCCTAAACAACCCAATACATGCTGAAGGTGGAATCGCAGTGCTAAAGGGCTCACTGGCACCTAATGGAGCCGTAGTCAAGGTGGCAGGAATTGACACCGACTATTTTGACGGAGTTGCAAGGGTATTTGATGGTGAGGACTCGGCAATGGATGCCATACTAGCTGGCACTATTGAACCAAATACAGTATTGATTATCAGGTACGAGGGCCCCAAAGGAGGACCCGGAATGCGTGAGATGCTTGCTGTGACTGGTGCTTTGAAAGGAGTTGGGCGAGGGGGAGACTGTGCCCTTGTCACTGACGGGAGGTTTTCAGGAGGAACTCATGGTTTCTGCATTGGTCACGTTGCACCTGAGGCCGTAGACGGTGGTCCAATTGCATTTGTCAATGACGGTGATCGGGTATTAATTGACATCAATAAATACTCAATCGATCTTTTGGTCTCACCCGAGGAAATCAACAAGAGGAAGGTTGGATGGGTGGCTCCAGAGTCTCGTTATCCAAGCGGAGTGCTCGGAAAATACGCGAAACTAGCAAGTGGAGCCGAACACGGTGCAATTACCAACTACTGATTGTTGGTCCTGATAACTCACCATTTCCAATGATTTCAGCTAGTTTTTTGGCCCACCCCATTGGCATGGGTTAGAGTTTACAAAATGGACACTCCTTGGGAAGCTAATCTGCCGGCCTCTGATTTAGGGGCTTTGGAGGACTTGGGACTTGAACCAGTTGGAATTGCACTTGGGACTTGTGTCATTAAAAGAGGGGCCATGTATAGCCAAAGACCGACATATGGGGGGTTTGGACAGTCTTTCTCACCTTGGGCAAATGGGAATGACCCATATAGCCAAAGCTGGCAAAGTGCCCTTGGAAGGCTTGTGGCCGAAGCTAAAGCCAAAGGTGGCCATGGCATAATTGGCTGCACAACGGATTTTACCTTCATCGGAGAGGGAATGACTATCGAAGTAATGCTCCGAGGAACAGTTGTGAGAGCAGCAGGCCGACCACCCAGTGAAATTCCATTCACCACTAAAGCCGATGCCAGACAGATCATGAAACTTTTGGCGGCAGGTTTGGCTCCAAGACAGTTGGTTTTTGGGTACTCATATCTCAATGTTTCGAACTACTTCACCTCGTATCAAATGCAAAGCTGGGCAAACTCGGAAGTGACTTCGCTGTCACAAGGTGCCACAAAATGTCGAGAATTTGCAATTAACAACATGCTCACAGAAGCCATGAGGACGGGATCGCATGAAGTTGTTGACGCAAAGGTTGGTTCTCATATTTATGAGTATGAAGCAAACGGTCAGGTGTACTTTAATTTCACCGCTTCTGCCATTGGGTCAGGGGTTTGGAAGTGCGGAGAGAGATTCTTTGATATGAGGCCTCTTACAATGTTGAGGCTTCGAGACAATGTCGATTTAGATGTACTGGAGTAAATAGATGAAAAACACGATCATAATTTTCGATTGTTTAAGAGAGGATTCTAAATGACCGACAAAAAGCCAGATGTGCAAAGTGGAATTCCCGAAGATGCGCTAAAGCGACTTTCCCAGTCCGAGGACTCCTCAGGGAAAAGGGGCCTTTTCACATCAGATCTAAGCGTAAATGAATTCCTCCTCGTCAAAGAGGCTGGTTTCCATCCGAGAGGTTTGGTCTTCGGATCTTCGATATATCACATTGGGCTCCAAGGACGCAGTTGGAAACAAAGTCAAGAGTTGGGTAATTTAACCCAAGCAATGTATACAGCACGTGAACTTGCAATGGCCAGGATGGAAGCCGAGGCCGAAGTCTTGGGAGCTGATGGAGTTGTTGGAGTGCGACTTGATATTAAATTTTATGACTGGGGCGAACACTCTGCAGAGTTCATTGCGATAGGCACTGCCGTGTCGGCAGATGAAGCGGGAAATTGGAAACAACCTAATGGCAAACCTTTTACGTCTGATCTTTCGGGACAGGACTTTTGGACACTTATCCAGTCAGGATATGCTCCTGTTGGCCTTGTTATGGGAACCTGCGTCTATCATGTAGCTCACCGTGGATTCATGCAAGCAGCCATGCAGGCTGGACAAACTACTGAGTTGACCAACTACACACAGGCACTGTATGAGGCAAGAGAACTTGCCATGACCAGGATGCAACAAGAGGCACAAGAGCTCAATGCCGAGGGCATAGTAGGTGTTCAGCTTAGTGAGAAATCACATATGTGGGGAAGCCACGTTATTGAATACTTGGCAGTAGGGACAGCTGTTAGACCACTTAGGGAAAATCACACAATCCCGCAGCCTCAGATGATCATCTCACTAGACGCTTAATCGGACTTGTCCCATGACTGATACTTCAGACAAAGCCACTAACCCAACCAAAGTTGCAGATTTACTGCTGACTAAGGCAAAGTCAACCAACAACTCGATTGCATCTGATCTGAGCATAGATGAAACGGTGCTTTTGGTTGAATCCGGGTTTGAAGTAGCTGGCTTGGTAACAGGAGTCTCTTACTACCACGTCGGCTATACAGGCATATATTCAATGTCTCAAAATATGGAGATAGACCAAATTTCAAAAGCTCTACATGCTGCCAGGAATTCGGCTGTCTACCAGCTTGCTGCCAAGGGAAAGTCAATTGGTGGAGTTGGTGTAGTTGGGGTAAAGATCGAAATGAGTCCGAGTCATCGAGGATTAGTGGAGTTTTCAGCAACAGGCACAGCGATCAGACCTGTTTCCAAAAGCGATTCCAAAAGAGAGATTTCAGCCAATTTGGCCAGTGTTCTCTCACATGTTTCTCCTAGCTCCTTTTTCACATCGGACTTATCGGGAAAGGATTTTCTCCTTCTAGCTAGAGCTGGTTATCTTCCACTCGGCCTTGTTTTTGGCGCTTGTGTCTATCACGTTGGCCGACAGGCATTTTCAAAATGGATCTCCAACCAACAGGCAAATGTTGAACTCGAGGTCTATACTGCCGCACTTTACGATGCTAGAGAGTTGGCAATGTCTAGGATGCAAGCAGATGCAGAGATGTTAAAAGCTGACGGGGTGGTAGGAACAACCATCAAGGAGAGCTCTCACACTTGGGGATCCCACATAATAGAGTTCTTGGCAATGGGCACTGCGGTGAGGCTCGTTAGCAACCAACACCACCTTTCAAATCCCTCGGTGACTGTCCCCCTTGATGATCCGGTTGTGAAAACGCAGCCTGGTTCAATATTGGGTGAGTAATTTGATCCTCGATTTGAGGATCAAATTTAGCTGCAGAATTTAGTTGGAAACTTCAACTTGGAAATGCGCAATAGAGACCAACTCTGAGCCCTCAATATTTAACCAATATGATCGTTGGTCCAAATTTGCATTTCGGATTTTATTAATTGGAGGCAGGCTGCACCTTTCGCCACGCACTTTCAGTTTTTTGAAATAGTCAGCATCACTAAAATTCGTCAAAGTTGCTAAAATCAGCAAATTAATCACTGAGCGTCCTACTTGCGATAATTCGCAAATTTTCCTTTTTCCTATTAACTCTCCTTGGATCCTAATGCTAAGCGCAATTCCTCAGAGAAACCAATTACCGGAAAGGTCCCATTGAAAAATTGATTGCAGTTCAAATTTTTAGGCGATGTCATATCCGCACTTACAGGTCTGCGAATTCACCATTTCACTTGTCACAAAGTGTGCTTTTTTATTCTGCTGATCTCAAATGGAAAGTTGCCTTCTTCTATCTCAAATTCTTGAAAATTAAGCAAGTTATCCTTTGGCTCTAAGTTATCCATAAATTGGACTGGTTTTGCTCCCTTTTGCTGACTTTTTTATTATTACCCTCTCCTGAATGCAAAACTTGCAAATAGGGGTAATTTGATCAATTTCCGAAAATGGGTCCATTTTGCTTGTCGCGCTTTACAGGGTGGTGAATATGTGGCATTATAGAGGTAATGAAAATTTCCTCGTCGATCGTACTTGTAGTTATGTAGCACACGCCCAACATCGCGTGTGCATTGGCCTCCCATTCGGGGGGCTGTTTTATTTGCAGGGCAGATTTAATTAGGAATGATCAAAATAAAGGAAAAGGAGAAACAACCATGAAGCTGACAGGTGCGCAAGCTTTAATAAAAAGCCTGGAAACCCAGGGTGTCGAAGTAATGTTCGGCCTCCCAGGCGGTGCCATTCTGCCTGTATACGACCCATTGTTGGACTCTTCAATCAGGCACATACTGGTGCGCCATGAACAAGGTGCTGGCCATATGGCCGAGGGTTATGCTCAGGTGAGTGGCAAACCAGGAGTTGCCATGGTGACAAGTGGACCAGGAGCCACCAATATTGTTACTCCGCTGGCCAATGCTTATATGGACTCCACTCCCCTAGTCGTAATTAGTGGACAGGTTGCCACAACTTCCATTGGAACAGATGCTTTCCAGGAATGCGATATCACTGGAATCACCATGGGGATTACAAAGCACAACTGGTTGATAACAGATGTCAATGACATTCCCCAGGTCATTGCCGAGGCTTTTCACGTGGCAACAACCGGACGCCCAGGCCCTGTTTTGGTGGACTTTCCCAAAGATATTGCAAATGCTCTGATGGAATGGCATGAACCTGGAGAGATAGATCTTCCTGGATTTAATCCGATCACGGAGCCAAACCCAGAATCCATCCGCCAAGCAACTGAGCTGATATTAAATTCAAAAAGACCGGTTCTCTATGTTGGTGGAGGAGTTCTGAAATCACGTGCAAGTGAGGCACTTTCTATTTTGGTTGAGCAAAGTGGGATCCCTGTGGTCACTACCCTTATGGCACGAGGCGCTTTCCCTGACAGTCACCCACTGGCTCTTGGGATGCCTGGAATGCATGGAAACTATACTGCCGTCACTGCGTTACAAAAGGCTGATCTTTTGATCTCTTTGGGTGCCAGATTCGACGACAGAGTCACCGGCAAAATCTCAGCTTTTGCACCAAATGCCAAAGTCATTCACGCTGATATTGACCAAGCTGAAATTGGCAAAGTGCGCACTCCGGATGTTGCACTAATTGGTGAGTGCAGAAGGTCAATTGAAGAATTGACTAGATCACTCACTGAAAGAGCGGCCAGCAGGGCGCCAGGCGAAACCCCGCTTCTGCCGCTTGAAATATCTGATTGGATTAAAG
>JABEUL010000033.1 GCA_013044465.1 Acidimicrobiales bacterium | reverse complement strand
CTTTTCAAGAGACTCTAACGCATTTCTAAAATGGACAGCAGCCTCCTGTGCCGCTTGCTTACTTAAAGACTGCTGACCTGAACGAATTAGATGATGTGCTGCAGAATCGTAGTTTCGGGCCTTGAAAAGGTGCCAGCCAATTGCAATTTCCCATTCATCATCTTCAAAGTCAGAACGTAGAGTTTCAAGTAATTCTGCAACCTGAGAATGAAGACGAGTTCTTCTTAATCCTGTTAGCTGTGAATAAACAACGTCTCTAACTTTGCCGTGTACAAACTCCATTTGGTCTTGTGAGTTGAGCATTTCTTTGAGCAGATCGTGCTCTATAAGTGAGTCTAAAACATCAAGCAGTTCGTTTTCGCTCATCTCAGTTAGTTTTATAAGCATTTTAATTGAGCAGCTTCTACCAACTACGGAAGCAGTTTCTAATACACGCATCTCTGTATCTGAAAGGCCCTTTAATCGGTCAGATATAGCGTCCTCAATTGATTGTGGTAAGCTCCATATTTCTGAAAAATTAGTAAAGTCCCAGCTTCCATCCATATTTTGTTTTATTCTTGCGGCGTCTTGATTGCTGGGCAATACTAAAAGCGAATGAATTATTTCTCGAACGTGGAGTGGGTTGCCTTCGGTCTCGCTATATAGTCTACGCAAAAATTGTTCTGGAATTGATTTATTAGTATTTACAAATGAATGAACTAATGACGGAAAGTCATCATGGGAGATTGAACTAATTTCTAGGAACTTAATGTTAGAGTTACTTCGGCGGGCCCGATCTAGAATTGAGTGGAAGTTGTGGTCTTTTGTGCCAAGAACAATATCTGTTCTAAAGGCTGCAAGCAGTAGTATCTTCTCCTCATCTAAGCGTGATAGAAGTACTGTCAATGCATCTACACTTGGGGTATCGATTCGTTCAACGTCGTCAAGAAATATGGCAATTGAGCGAGAAGTTGCTCTGGCTTTAGCAACTACAACATTTACAAATGTTGCCATTATGTATTCTCTCCTAAGTGCAGGGTCTATTTTATCGTCAAAAATGCCATTTGCCGCCAGATATTCATTTGAATTGGCTCCGTAGATATTTGCAATTAATTGTTGCACACTTGAATTTGCACCTACCAATTTTCTATTCAATTCTTGAATCGCAAAAAAAGACATTCCAATGTGAAATGGTTCACATGTGGCTCTGACCATTAAGAAATTATTCTTTAGTACAGCATCAGCCAAACACCATTCTGCTAATGCAGTCTTACCAGTTCCGCTTTCTCCACCTATCAAGACTGAGATGCCTGATCCGGTAGAAGCTATGGTATGTAAAGCATCCTGAAGCAATTGTTTTTCAGGGGCTCGTCCGACGATGTCTGGATACTGTATGTTGCATTCCGAAACAATTCCATCTAGTAACGTTTCATTTAAGTCCTGGGAATGCACTTCTGTCCTGGGTATCTTAATAACATTCGAAATGTCTGATCGTCGATCTGACAACATTGTTAACCTCTCAAACCAATGTTTGCTATCTTACTTTAGAAATGTTTAATTTGCAATTTACATGTGCCTGTTAAAGTCGTACACATTACTTATGCTACTTTCGCTCCATATGATCTACACGTTGTTCTTTAAACTTGATTGATTAGGTCTATGCAAAATCGTCTTTATCCGCCGTCTGGGAAGCTGCAGAACCTCTCCTGAATAAGTCAGGAAAGCGCTTAGAAGTGGTGGGTAAAAAGGGTCAATTTCGTGACCCCAACGTGACCCGAGCATGAGGCACAAGTGGTTAATAGGGGACACTTGCTAAAAATCACATTCCAAATTCATATACCCTGACCTGGGATTATTGGTCGGGCTAGCTGGATTTGAACCAGCGACTTCAGCATTATCAGTGCAGTGCTCTGGAAAGTATTTACATACTATATCCAGGGCTTTTAAAGTGTTAAAAGTTAAAAAGTGGGAGTTAGTGACCCCAACGTGACCTGGCGGAAAAACTTTGCATTTAAATAGCTAATGTTCATTTGCTTTTTACTGAAAGTAGTCAAACTAATAGTTGGCGAAGGACTCCAAGGGACATGAATAGGGCAAGTAACGTGTACGGCTTTAAGGGGCAGATATATTTCTTGGTGTACTGACTTCTCCGTTTTGGAGAGTCACCAAAAACTTGGCTTTGCTCATGGACTTTAGCTTCAGAAACTCAATAAAATCTAAGCTTCCAAGTGCGATGCGACATTCCTATGGTAATAGATACAAGTACTGGCAATGGAGCTCCATGTAAAAATCTCTTCACTGGAAAATGGAGAAGCTTGTCACCGGCCACATGAAGGGACCGCCATTCGCTTCCACAGCCTGCGAAGCGAGTTAAATAATTCGTGTGCCTTCCATCTTTGACATCCTTTCTATCAGGGCTTCCGCCCCATATGATTGCATTGATACCACGATACCGCTCTTATATGGTAGCCTGGTATCTAAGATCAAATTTGAATGGAAAGTAAAGAAGGACAATATGACTGCTCCGGAAATCGGAACCAAAAACATGACACTGCGACTCGAGCGGACTCTCGCTGAAAAGGTGCAGGCGATAGCAGAAGTGGAAGGTCAGTCAGTGGCAAACGTCGTGCGAGACGCAATTGTCGAACACGTGGAGTTGCGACGAAGTGACCCCCGCTTTCAGTCCCTTCTCGAAGAGACCATGAAGCGACATGCCAAGTTGCTCAAGATGCTCGCTGACGCCTAGTGGAATACCTCGACTTAGCTGGCCTGCTGGCGATTGCCTCGCGCGTGCTTGGACTCGACGGTTACGCGATTCTCCATGTCACGGATCTTGGGCTCGCCGAGTCCGCTCTTGGCAGGCCGCAAGCAAGTTTCGAAGGCCACGAGTTCCACGCCGGTCTGCCCGAAAAGGCAGCCGCACTGATGCACAGCTTGGCGAAGAATCACGCATTTCTAGACGGCAACAAACGCATTGCCCTCGTAGCAACCCTACAATTTCTGAAACTCAATGATTTCGACCTAGACCTTGAGCCAGAAGCGGAAACTTTCGAAGTCGTGGTCAACGTGGCCGCAGGTGAAATTCCATTCGAAAAGCTAAACGAATGGATCGGAAGGCGTTTGCGACCAAGGAATACGAATGGGTGAGCAGCAGCAGCCATTTGATGCGCCCTGTGGGAGTTGGGCCCTGTAGTCTTTTTGTCAAT
>JABEUL010000032.1 GCA_013044465.1 Acidimicrobiales bacterium | reverse complement strand
TTGAGCCGAACTTTTACAGAATCGGGATCGAGACCCCATAACTTGGCCTCGTTTATAAGATCACTAATGCCGACCTTGTTGATCATTGATTCCCCGCCGATACTCATTGCAAGTTCCAAGGATGTGTGCCCGTAAAAAGCGGTGGACATAAGATCGTAGGCTGGAGCAAGTGAAAGTCGACCGGATCTATGATGCAAAATCGAAAGGTTTTTTCCATGAGCATCGGCATTTCCTAAGACCACATTTAGGGCGCAGCGATTGAGTAATTCGTAGAGCACTTCTGATCCACGTACCCAGTGACGCAATTCGCGAGCGCAAGCTAAGAGTGAGGGGCCCCCCGATGACTCATATTTTTTTTGTGGCGGAATCTTTAGTGCCTGGCAGAAGTCCTCCTGATGGACTCTCTCAATTCCATTTGGCGTCGCCACTCTGTCGTAACGACTAATGATGAGAGTATCAATATCTTCAAAGTGGGCGATTTCTACTTTGGCGACATCGATGCCCATGTGATGGGCGGTGCGCATGCAAAGGGCTTCATTTGCAACGGAATCGGATAGGTAAGCAATTGAAGGTTTCAAAATGTGCGTCGAAGGCATTCCATTAACTGCCAAAGTCCAACCTTGCGCTTCTCTGCCCAGTAGTAATTTGTGCTGCATGCCTGCTAGGGAAAGGCGAACTCTCTTATCAACGCCAAGCGGTTCTTGCGGCAGTTTTCGAAGGCGTTCGGCTATTGAGATATCGTCTATGGACTCAGAAATGCCTTGTGCTTGAGGTATCACGCCTTCGCTTACAATTACGAGAGCACCTGGACAGTCTGCGCCAAGAACTTCAAGAAGTCCGACTGTATCATCGAGGGGAACCGAGAAGTCGTAAGCAATAATTTGCCTTATCTCCCCTTCAGGAAGAAGACCTTCAAAGAAGGTCTTCACTGGAACCCCACGAAATGTCACCCTCTCAACTGGCATTGAAACCGACAGTAACGGCCATCCAGCGAAGCGCTTCAAAGCCTCAGCGGAATAGGTCAATCTCAAGCCGGAACGAGTATCATCCAAATGAGCAACAAGTGCGTCGTACATATAGATGTCTAGGCGCCTCACCACTCTGCGCTCACGACAACCAACCGAGCCCCAAGCTGTGCTAGCAGATTAACTATTCTTGTAACTTGCTCTACCATTTCACCGTTCTCTAATTCCGACAGGTAACTACGATCGATCTGAACTGCTTTAGCGAGTTGGGCTTGAGAAAGACCGGCTTCTTCTCGCAGTAGGCGAATAGAAGCACCCAAGGACTTTCCGTTATAGATTCGGAATTCAGATGTCGACATTTGCCATCATTCTATCATATCTAATCAAATGTCGGCAAATCCCGACATTTGACATTTTGATACCGATGTAGGGATATTCCTTCATTTTACCGACCATAAAATTGGTTGGGCTGCATATGCAACGTAATGTCCGACGCTGCTCTCAACCGAAACAGGAAACCGCTAACAGCTTTTTATCCAGCACTTTTAAGAAGGATGCCTGCTAAGAAGAGAGCAGTCGAATCGAAAGTCATAAAAAAATGGCCTGCACGCAAAAAAGTGTGCAGGCCATTAATTTAGATTCGGCTTAGTAGTCTTCCATTCCTCCACCAGGCATCGCAGGAGCTTTTGGCTCAGGCTTGTCCACAATGACTGCTTCGGTTGTTAGGAACAAAGCGGCAATTGAAGCTGCGTTTTGTAGAGCTGATCGGGTCACTTTAGCTGCGTCAATGACACCTGCAGCAAAGAGGTCCTCGTATTCGCCTGTGGCAGCATTTAGTCCTTCTGAAGGCTTAGAAAGGCTACGGACTTTATCCACGACTACTCCACCTTCAAGACCACAGTTAGTTGCAATCTGCTTAAGCGGCTCTTCGACAGCTCTGGCTACAATTCTTGCACCAGTTGCTTCGTCGCCCTCTAATTTCTCTGCGACATCTAAGATTGCGCTTTGAGAGCGTAGAAGTGCTACACCCCCGCCGGGAACGACACCTTCTTCAATGGCAGCTTTAGTAGTTGAAACGGCATCCTCAATACGGTGCTTCTTCTCTTTCAACTCAACTTCAGTTGCTGCACCAACTTTAATAATGGCAACTCCACCGCTAAGCTTGGCAAGTCTCTCTTGAAGCTTCTCACGATCATAGTCAGAATCAGTGTTTTCAATTTCAGCTTTAATCTGACTTATCCGACCCTTTACTTCATCTTCTGAACCGGCACCTTCCACAATTGTGGTTTCATCTTTGGTGACTACAATTTTGCGTGCTTTCCCGAGAAGATCAAGTGAAACACTTTCGAGTTTAAGTCCAACTTCTTCAGTGATAACTTGCCCACCAGTGAGAATTGCCATGTCTTGCAACATTGCCTTTCTTCTCTCACCAAAGCCTGGAGCCTTGACTGCCAGTGATTTGAAAGCACCACGAATCTTATTCACCACAAGTGTTGCCAAGGCTTCACCGTCAACATCCTCGGCAATAATTGCCAGTGGCTTACCCGACTGCATTACTTTTTCCAAAATCGGCAATAAGTCACGAACTGCACTGATCTTAGATCCAACTAGCAAAACGTACGGATCTTCAAGAACAGCTTCCATTCTCTCGGAATCAGTTACAAAATACGGGGAGATATAGCCTTTATCAAAGCGCATACCTTCCACCAGATCCATTCCCATCCCAAAAGTCTGCGACTCTTCAACAGTTATGACACCGTCTTTGCCGACTTTGTCGATAGCTTCGGCAATCATGCCTCCAATTTCTGGATCTGCAGATGATATCGATGCCACTTGGGCAATTTGGGCTTTATCATCGGTCTCTTTTGAAATAGCCTTAAGCGAAGCTACAGCGGCTTCAACGGCAGCTTCAATTCCTTTCTTAAGTGACATTGGGTTGGATCCCGCAGCCACGTTTTTAAGGCCTTCCCGAACCATTGCCCAAGCTAAAACCGTAGCGGTGGTTGTGCCGTCACCAGCAACATCGTCAGTCTTTTTAGCTACTTCCTTGACAAGTTCAGCACCTACTCTTTCCCACGGGTCTTCAAGCTCAATGTCTTTAGCAATTGAAACACCATCATTAGTAATAGTGGGTGAACCCCATTTTTTCTCTAGTACAACGTTTCGACCTTTTGGGCCGAGGGTAACGCGAACTGCGTCAGCCAGTTGATTCATCCCTCTCTCAAGCGACCGTCTAGCTTGTTCATCAAAGGCAATCATCTTCGCCATAGTTCAAGTTCTCCTTATTACTCCTGTGGAGTACGTACTCCAAAACTTTCTGTTACGAGTGTTATATTAGCACTCTCTAGAACCGAGTGCTAATCAGAATTTTCAAAAAATGCACTGAATTTCCCACATTGCTAATGGAACTTTGACCTTAAAATAATCGAATATTTCCCAATGACTTAAAGAAGCTGTCTATTTACCAGGCTTTTTACATTTTCATAGATGGGGAAAATGGGACGTTATTGGGATTTTGACCCAATTCCTTCCCCCTTTGCCCATTTTTTTTCCACGCCATTAATCCAAGCGTAAACGGCCACCAAAGCTAGTGCAACCAAAATACCAATTGCGATCTCTTCATATGTTTTACTCGAATTGCTCGTTGAAGAGGTGGTTACTGTCACGGATTGGACCCCTTGTGCTTCGGCACTTTGCTGTTGACTTAGGGCTAATTGTAGCGCCTGATTTGGTGAAAAAAGGGCACCTGGACCCTTTAAAAACACGAAGAAATCCAAGGTATTTTCCTGGAACATTACTACTTCAAGATTGGAATAACTGTTGTTATTAGGAAGAGTAATTTCATAGCCTGCCCCGGACCTGAGATTTGGCGTGGGGAAAGCTCCGCTTGAAATCACTCCATTTAGTGAGCCTCCCATATACTGTTCCCAGGATGAGAGCAAATAAGCGGCACTCGACGAGTCACTGAAAGCTACTGACTCTAAACCTACTGTCGCATTCGGCTCGCTTGGATTGGTCCATGTTCGAAGATAAGCACTTACATTGGGTGCCACCCAAGTCAGCGAACTTGGAAGATCAATTCCAATATTGAGCGGAAACAAGTTTGATCCATTTATCTGGCCATTTAGCGGACCGGGAACCGCAGTCTGATAGTTGGGTAGCGATGAATTTATAACCACAACCGAAAGTACTGGTTCATTTGAAATGGCAGCAAAGGCATTTCCACTAGAAAAACTCGCAGAAAGTACTACCAAGAAAGCGCCAATTATGCTGATCTTTGGCAAATTTACCCACACTTTCTTGGGCATTTAACCTCCGGCTACTGCTGGTACCACAGAAACAACTTGGCCTGTTACGACCTTGGTTTCTAAACCGTCAAGAAATCTGACGTCTTCTTCGGCTAAAAATACGTTCACAAATCTACGAAGTTTCCCAGACTCATCAAAAAGCCTTTCGTTTAATCCTGGGTGCTCAATTTCTAGGGCCCTAAGCACGTCACCCACGGTTTCACCTTCAACTCCAATCTCGCCAGCCCCTCCGGTCAGTGATCTCAATTGGGTCGGAATCCTTACTGTGATGCTCACTTTATCCTCTCTTTTCATTTGCGATGGCTTTTTCAAAAGCTTCCAGTGTTGCTTCGATTGTAATGGTGGGTCCAGACGTCGGTGCAAGTGCCTCGACTGTTTTTAGCCCATGACCAGTCACAAAAGCCACAACTTTTTCATCGGATCTGATTACCTTACTCGCAGCCAGCTTAGCCAAACAAGCAATTGTCACCCCTCCCGCTGTCTCAGCAAAGACACCTTCGGTTGAAGCTAGCAGTTTGATACCTTCGATAATCTCGTCATCTGTAACTGATTCGATCGCTCCACCGCTTGACCTAACTGCTTCTAGAGCATATTCCCCGTCTGCAGGATTGCCAATTGCGAGAGATTTGGCAATAGTATCGGGTTTAACTGGCCTTATATGATCAGAGCCTGCTGCGAATGCATTAGCCACCGGTGCACATCCCTTTGCCTGAGCTCCTGAGATTCGCACATTTGGATCGCCATCTAAAAGCCCGACTTTGGCAAGTTCATTAAACCCTTTCTGTATTTTGGTGAGCTGGCTTCCAGAAGCAATTGGAACCACAACGTGATCTGGGGCAATCCATCCAAGTTGCTCTGCCACTTCAAAGGCAAGTGTCTTTGAACCCTCTGCATAGTAGGGGCGAACATTTAGATTTACAAATGCCCAAGTGAGCTCTTCGCTAGCAAGTTCAGCGCAAAGGCGGTTCACGTCGTCGTAGTTTCCATTAACCGCCACCAAATGCCCACCATATACAGCTGTAGTCACTATTTTGGCTTGTTCAAGATTAGATGGAATGAAAACATAAGATTCAAGCCCAGCTCGGGCGGCGTGAGCTGCAACCGAATTAGCCAAGTTTCCCGTAGAAGCACAGGCAGCTATTTTGAAACCAAGTTGTCGCGCTTTAGTCAAGGCGACTGATACAACACGGTCCTTGAAAGAGCCCGTTGGGTTTCTCGTGTCGTCTTTTATCCAAAGATCGCTTAAGCCCAGCTCATTTCCAAGTCTCTCCGCTCTTTTAAGTGGAGTAAACCCGGCGCCCAAGTCGACCGGTGACTCATCGTCTACAGGGAGCAACTCCTTGTAGCGCCAAATAGTCGCAGGGCCCGTTGAAATGGACTCCCTTGAAAGTCGACTTGCTATTTGTTCATAGTCGTAAACAACTTCAAGTGGGCCAAAACAAAACTCACATACATGCAGTGCCTCGGCAGGATATTTTCTTCCACATTCCCTGCATTGCAGGCCTTCAATTAAACTCAAGGTAGCCTCCATCATCGCTCGGGCATTGGCACCTGGTGAAATTCACTGGTTGCCGCGACGTCAACAGGCCCGGTCCCTCGGCCGCTCTGGATGCGGTTAATTAATTACTAATACGTTAGCACCAAAAATTATATACGATTGCAGCTCCTAAATAAGAATGATCAGTGTCCATTAATTTTAAGGGCCAAAAACCAGCTAAAAACTGATCGAAGACTCCATCTGAACTGGTAGAGGTGCCCACTAGTGGGTCGCCACCTCCTGTTTGATCCAGATCAACTTCAATCAGGTATTTAACTACTGCTTACTAGAGCCAATCCAAATCTCCTGGGTAATAACCTTGGAACAGTTTAGTTTGAATACCTATTTGGACTCATCAAGAAGTTGGCGAGACACCATTCACTTCCATAATTGCTGCTTGCACTGTTTGCAGATCAGTTGGGTCCATGGTCAGGGGACCGCCAGGAACTGGAGCTTGCCATACGTGGAACATCCAAGGTGTCGGCAAAAGTGTTGTTCCAGCTCCACATGGTGCAAATCCGTTGTAAGTGCCGGTCGTATCTGACATGCAGAGGTTCGAATGCATATGCCATTGAGTCAAACAGCCTCCAGGCATAGGTCCTGCAACTAAGTAGGGCGTTAGATACATTGCAGCTACTAAGACTTTTTGTCCAGATGGAATAGTGGCGTATACAAGCGACTGGATATGATTTGGATCCAAAATGTATTGACTTGTCATGTATGCAGCATTTAAGTAGTGAACTACTGGGTAGTTGGGATCAGTAATGGGCGAGTAGCCGTCTTTAATTGCAACGTTAACATCTTGGAATTTTTGAACGGCAGCTGTTGTCTCTTGCACAATTCGAGCAGCGTTTACTTGTTGCTGCGCAGTTGGCACCTCAGTGCAATTTGGGGTTTGCATCACGTGCCCCTGGTCTGTCATAGCAGTTACGTAGTTGAGCATATTGACTTCAGTTTGCGACAGTGCGGGGCCTTTGTAAGTCCATCCAGTGTCTACGCTGCCCATATCCATTCCTGGCATGGTAGTGCTGGTAGATGTGCCTTGGGTAGTTGTCGAATACGAGGAGTTGCTCGAGCCATTTGACATTACCATAGGTCCCATTGTGGTCGAAGGCACGTAATTCTGACTGGCCGCTGACGTGCTTGTTGGGTAGGTCCCATACATTGATGACATATTTCCCATAGTGGTCCTGGCAACTGAAGATGTACCAGATCCACTCGAGGTTGCCCCAATCCCAGAGGATGTCTGTGACGATGTCATATTCATTCCATTAGTTGAGCCATTGGATGAACCAGTTTGTAATCCGCCATGATTTAGTGTCATCGACATGCTAGCGGCCATTTGGGATCCACTGGAGTTCACAGGCTGAGAGAGCATAAACGAGGGAACCGCAAAAAGTACAAGTGCCGCACCACCCAACCAAGTTGGCCTTATTCTCGCCAAAACGCTAATAGGTGGAGCCAGCTTATTTGAGAACGGAACCACAAGCGGAGTAATTGAAAGCGCAAATAGTGCGAAAATCGGCCCCATATTTGGATCCGTTCCCATTCCAGTGAGAATCCCCCCTAAACCCTGCCCGAATACCCAGTAAACAAGCGATAGCCCAATCCCTAAGTTAAAGAACAATGTTGCTCGAGTAGAGAAAAGGGGGCCAAAACCAATTATCACTGAAGTCGCAGCCAAAAGAAAGGAAACTTTCCCTCCGCTTGCTCCTATCATGCTTCCAACATGGTTGATCCATCCACCAAACCAGGCTGGCTACATCTGGGCGTTTGCCTGTATTTGATCCTTAATGGCACTCGAGTATCTATTTGCCGGCTCCAGCCAGATAAAAGCATTTCCTATCCAAAACAATGCCCAAAGAATCAATACTGCGCTGGATCCAAGCAGACCATCGCCAGAGGCTGACGAATCAATGCCCATAAGAACCCCATTTGACCCTTGGCGCTTCCTCGGAAAGACAATGAGCGCCATGACGGCATAAATGAATACCGCGCCGGGAGATCCAGTCAGAGGGCTTGCAGTTCCAGTTAAGACCATCCCCAAGCCTTCACCGATGAGCCACACTCCACTCGCCCAACCGATAGAAGCCAGGAGGGCAAATTTAGTTGTTCTCTTGAAAATGATCCCCACTCCAATGCCAACCTGGATGAGAACAAACAGGGTATTCCAAATTACCGAGCCATGAAGCATCAAATGTCCAGACCAAGAAATCAATGATCCAATAAATCCCGGCTGGCTCATGGAGTTAGGCAAAATTACCATCTTTACAAAGTCAGAACCAAACATCTTCGGTTGAGCTTGCAGTAAGCCGTCCACAACCCATAGGCATCCAAGGGCGATCTGGAGCACTCTTAAGTTTATTCCCGACCTCCCGACCAAAGTCTTTCTGGTTTTGGGCGCGCTTTGGTCCTGGTCGCGCATGGGCATCAATATTACGGACAACTTAACTCCTTATAAAGGGCGGGATATTGCAATTAAATTAAAAGGGCTATCCATTTGACCGGAGTACCCACTAGATATAGGGTGGTAAACGGCGCCATGGCCGCCTGTCTGGCGGGAGTTGCAGGCTGACCGGACGCGCTCCTGGGGTTACTTGGGACTTCGTGTTCTTTGACTCAGGATTTACCACCAGCTGACGGTAGGTCACTGGTGATGAATTGACGGCCTGTTGAAGCAGTCGGAAGAATAACATCCCGCGTGATCGTGAGTTGCGCCGGTTGAATCGAAAGCAGAATTCGTTCAGGTACGCCTGGAGGTGATCGGATTCGACTGCTCCTTGGTGCGTGCCGAGCAACCAACGCTTGGCGAGCGAGGCAACCCGGTGA
>JABEUL010000031.1 GCA_013044465.1 Acidimicrobiales bacterium | reverse complement strand
TCCATAATGTTAAGAACCTAGCGATTGCTTTTGTTGGAGCCAAAATGGCAGGAGCTAGTGAAGATTTGCTTCTACATGCACTCGGCCGATTTGGAGGTGTTCCCAGACGGTTTGAATCCAGAGGATCAGTCAACGGAATTGGTTTTATTGATGATTATGCTCATCTTCCTGGCGAAGTGAAGCCCACTCTTGAAACTGCTAGATTATTCAATCCAGCGCGACTGGTTGCGGTTTTTCAACCGCATCGCTTTACCAGGACCCGAGATTTGGCATTTGAATTTGCTGACGCATTTTGCTCTTCTGACTTCTTATTTGTTACAGATATTTATTCTGCAGGTGAGAAGATACTCCCTGGGGTGAATGCCTCAATGATTGTGGAAGCAATTAGACAAAGTAACCCAAATTTCGAAGTATATTACGAGCCATCGCGGGAGCAACTTGTCAAGAAATTATCTGAACTTTTAAAGAGCGGTGACATTTTGATCACCCTTGGAGCCGGAGATCTAACTTCACTTCCTGACCAAATCAAATCCAGAATCCAATCAATCCTTTTGGATGGGAGGCAGAGATGATGCCGGTGGATCAAGAGGATTCACGTGATTTTGGTGATCTTAAAGTCATGGCCAAAGAAGTTGAGAATCTTGATTCATATAAAGACCTAATTTCTCATGGAGTCAGATTGAAAGTTCTTGAGCCCATTGGAGTCAAAACAACTTATAGGGTAGGTGGCAAATGCATTTTAATGGTTGAACCCCACAGCGAAGAGGACCTCTTTTTGGTGGACGAATTTCTTCGTGAGTCAGAACTACAGCCATTTGTATTAGGAGCAGGTTCCAACACACTAGTTTCAGATAATGGATTTAAAGGAGTTGTGATCTCCCTTGGAGCCCCGTTTTCATATGTTGATTTCAGTGAGCCGGAATTAATAAAAAGCGGAGGGGCTACGCCTTTACCTGTACTTGCTAGGAAAAGTTCAGCCGCAGGCTGGACTGGTCTGGAATGGGCCGTCGGGGTGCCAGGAACTTGTGGAGGTGCAATTTCGACCAATGCTGGTGGGCACGGAGCTACTACTTTGGATACTCTGATCGAAGCCAATATTTTTGACTTTGAAGAACACTCAAGTAGTCGGTTCATGGCCGATGAACTTAGGCTTGGGTACAGAAGTTCTGCTTTAACTAACTCTCAAGTTATAACCCAAGTAATACATAGAGTTTCAATCGGTGATCCAAGGGAAAGTGCAAATTTGATTTCAGAGATTGTTAAATGGCGCCGAGCTAATCAGCCCGGAGGTCAAAATGCCGGATCTGTTTTTGTGAACCCTCTGGGCGATTCAGCCGGGAGATTGATTGAGGAGTGTAATTTAAAGGGTTTTCGACTTGGAGGTGCTCAGGTCTCAACCAAGCATGCCAATTTCATACAGGCCGATCCTAGGGGAAGTGCTAATGACGTGTTTTCGCTAATCGAATTCGTTAAAGAAAGAGTCTTGATCAAATTTGGAATTGAGCTACAACCAGAGCTTCGCTTGTTAGGTTTTAGGGGAAATTAGGAGGAATATTTTGTCACCTGTTATCACTAAACCAAAGAAGAGCAAGAAAGCAATGTTGCTGGGAAAATTCAAACCGAAAAGGAATGACCCCATGGCTGGCTCTCGAAATTCAAAGAAAACTTTAAACACGATCCCAAACAAATTCCAGAGAAAGACTTCAAGTCGATCAAAAGTTGCGATACATCCAAAGATCAAAGAGCGAAGAATAGAAGTAATAAGAGATCAGGGGCGCAAGAGATTACGGCGTTTTAGCGTATTGTTGGCAACTCTTGCATTCATTGGCATTTTATCTGCAATCTTCTTTTCTCCGATTACTGCAGCGAATTCGGTAAATATAAGTGGAAATTACCATGAATCTAAAACTCAGATTTTATCTCTGACAGGTCTTGATTCGAAGCCACAGCTAATCTCCATCAATTCTCAGGCATTAGTGCAAGAAATTGATGCCCTTCCGTGGGTAAATACTTCCCAAGTCGAGAAAGTTTGGCCGGATTCCATTAATGTGAAAGTTGTTGAGCGAAATCCCGTAGCATATCTGACCATTGGTTCTCAGGCAGGGAGTTACGCAATAGTCGACAACAATGGCCGAGTATTAGGAGTAAGTTCTACCAAACCAGCTAATCTTGTGGAGCTTTTTGCTCAAGGTAAAATTGGTCCTCCCGGGAGTTTTCTCTCTCCGTCGCTCCTAGGTGCTCTTGATGCAATTACCCTGTTACCTTCTTCTATGAAGGAAATGACCAATTATGTCCAAATAAATGGGTCTGGAGACATAATAATTGCCTTAAATCCCTTTGGTTCGATAGATCTTGGCGCGGGGTCGGATTTAGGCAGTAAGATTGCTACTGCAGCTGCGATAGTTTCACAGGTGCCCCTGACGGCGGGTCAAACGGTCGATGTATCGGTACCGGAGTCTCCCGTAATATCTTCAGGGAACAATAAAAACACCTCCACCAAAGTCGGCTAAGTTAATTAATGAAGTCGGCGGTGTAGCTGGTAATAGGAGGCCTTAAAAGCGATGGCCATGACCGGGTCACAAAATTTCATTGCAGTAATAAAAGTAGTAGGAGTGGGCGGAGGAGGCGTAAACGCGGTCAATCGGATGATTGGCGCGACGCTTTCCGGCGTTGAGTTCATTGGGGTAAATACCGATGCACAAGCACTTCTAATGAGCGACGCCGATGTCAAGTTAGACATTGGCCGGAAGCTTACCCGTGGACTAGGAGCTGGAAGCGATCCAGAAGTCGGTCGTCAAGCAGCCGAGGAACACGTTGAGGAACTTAAAGATCTCTTAAGAGGTACTGATTTAGTATTTGTTACAGCAGGCGAGGGCGGTGGCACTGGAACTGGAGCTGCCCCCGTGGTGGCTGAGATTGCCAGAGAGGTCGGCGCCTTAACAATTGGCGTAGTGACCCGACCTTTTGCTTTCGAAGGTCGCAGGCGGGCTGTTCAAGCTGAAACTGGCATTCAGAAGCTCAAGGAAAAAGTTGACACGTTGATTGTTATTCCAAACGAAAGGCTTTTAGGAGTATCGACTGCTCAGACAACAGTTGAGGAAGCTT
This sequence comes from Acidimicrobiales bacterium, assembly GCA_013044465.1. Lineage (GTDB taxonomy): Bacteria > Actinomycetota > Acidimicrobiia > Acidimicrobiales > JABEUL01 > JABEUL01. The sequence continues at coordinate 19,588 of JABEUL010000031.1, read as the reverse complement.
TCAAGATGGCAGACGAGATTCTCCTCCAAGGTGTGCAGGGAATTAGTGATTTAATTACAGTACCTGGGCTTGTAAATACTGACTTTGCCGACATAAGAGCGATTATGGCTAATGCGGGTACTGCCATAATGGGAATTGGCGTAGCAAGTGGAGAAGGAAGAGCCGTAAATGCTGCAAGACATGCAATTACCTCACCTCTTCTTGAGGCCTCGATTGAGGGAGCCAAAGGAGTTCTTCTAAATATCGCCGGGAGTTCAGATCTCGGTTTATTGGAATTAACCGAGGCCGCACAAGTAATTCAAAGTGTTGCTCATCCAGATGCGAACATTATTTTTGGCAACGTCATTGACCCTGAACTAGGTGACAGAGTTAGAATTACCGTAATTGCAGCAGGATTCGATCGCTGGGAAGACCCAAAGCCTAAGGTCGCTCCAACATCGGGCTTAGGTCTTTTTGATGGGTTGGGTGATCAAGAAGAGCAAGACGGACTTTTGCATACATCTTCTGATGAGATCGACTTGGGTGATGACGACTTCGACGTACCTTCGTTTTTGAAGTAGTTCAGATCTGTCAACATTGCCTTGGCTGAACTGGTAGATATTAATAAAACTGATATCTGTTTTATACTTACTGATTCAATAGATGGTGACTTAGGCCATAGTTCCGGCCAAAAAGGCTTGGAAGCTAGAAAAAAACTAACAGGATCTCCTTGGCTCACGGCTAACCAGGTTCATGGAGGAGAAATCTACTCGGTAGATCCAATTCTTTTGCCGCCCCTCCCAATTAATCCGGTCGATCTCAAAAGTGCCGATGGCATTGTTTGTGGGGAATTTACGCATCCAATAGCGGTTTTTGGTGCGGACTGCGGGATTTTAGGATTTGCCAGCAGGGAAGGGATATTCGGGGTGGCGCACTGTGGATGGCGAGGACTTGTGTCAAATATTGTAGGCAATCTTGCAGATTCTATGCGGCAGCTTGGAGCAACGGATATTTACGGAGTTATTGGCTACAGTATTGGAAGATGCTGTTATGAGTTTTCATCAGATGACCTAAAACGTATTGAAATTCAAATTAATGCCAAAGTGGGTGGATTAACCGATCAAGGGAAAATCTCTCTTGATTTAAAGAAAGCTATTGAAATACAGATGTCTCGAGCACATGTAGATATTGTCTACAAGTCAGATCGCTGTACAGCTTGCGACCAGGACTTATTCTCCTGGAGGAGGGACCGGGCCAGCGAACGCCAAGCTATTGTGGGTTTCTTGAAATCTTGAAATGTTCCCAGTTGTGGTGAATTTCTGATACAGTTTTGAACGCACATGACAGACAAAACGGCGACCATCGCTCAATACAGACTCCATGACACCGATACGGGCTCTCCTGAGGTGCAAATTGCGATTTTATCTAATCGTATTAACTACCTCACTGAGCATTTGAAGGTGCACAAAGGAGATCACCATACTCGTCGCGGCCTAATGAAACTTATTGGGAAGCGGCGGCGATTACTTGATTACCTGCGCGATAATGATGTTGCGCGATACCGGGAAATAATCGCCCGGTTGGGTATACGCCGCTGATCTGTGCCCGCACTCGACGGGGTCGTCGAGGCGGTGTGAATACGGACGGAGGAAATCTCTCATGGCAGATGCCATAAATGTCACAGCGCCTATCTCAGGCACTAACCACACATTGTCTTTTGAGACAGGAAAGCTAGCATTACTTGCTGACGGTGCTGTTCTGGGTCGAATTGGCGACACAGTTATTCTCGTCACTGCTACTGCGGCTAAAAACGTCAAAGAAGGTACGGATTTTTTTCCACTCACAGTTGATATCGAAGAAAGAATGTATGCCGCCGGCAAGATTCCTGGTTCATTTTTCCGGCGTGAAGGAAGAGCTACGGATCAGGCAATACTGACATGTCGTCTTATTGATCGACCCCTTAGACCTTCATTCCCGGACGGATTTAGAAATGAAGTTCATGTTGTTGGAACGATTTTTGGTGCCGACCAAGAAAACCCCCATGACGTATTGGCTATCAATACGGCCTCAGCTGCTCTCATGGTTTCTGGGATTCCCTTTGAAGGTCCGATTGGTGCTGTCCGAGTTGCCTACTCGAAAGAAGGTAAATGGATTCCACATGCTACATTCCAAGAAGGAGATGAGTCTACTTTTGAAATGGTTGTAGCAGGGCGCCAAGTCGGAGATGGGCCTAGTGACGTTGCAATCATGATGGTTGAAGCAGGTGGCACTGAAAAGGCCTTTAATTTATTTGCTGACGGCGCTCCAAAAGTAACCGAAGAAGTTATTGCAAATGGACTTGAAGAGGCAAAACAGTGGATTTTAGAGTCCATTCACCTGCAGAGCGAATTGGTGAAAAAAGCCGGCAGGAAAGTGCAAGGGGAGTTTCCACTGGCACGGGGCTACGGCGACGACATCATGGCAGAAGTCGAGACCCAAGGAAGCGATGCAATAAATGCGGCCATCTCCATAGTCTCAAAATCAGAACGGAAAGAGGCTCTTGAATCTGCCGGAGTAAAAGTAATGGCTCAACTAAGCGAGACCTTTAGCGAGCGAGAAAATGAGATAAAAGCGGCTGTAAAGTCGTTAACTAAAAAACTCGTTAGAAAACGTATTGTTGAACAAGGTCAGAGAATTGATGGGAGGGGAATTAACGACATCAGGCCGCTTAGTGCTGAAGTTGGACTGATTCCAACCGCACATGGATCCGCGCTGTTCCAAAGAGGTGAGACTCAGGTCCTCAATGTCACTACATTGGGAATGCCTCGCATGAATCAGCTGCTTGATTCCATTACCACCGAGGATTCCAAGCGCTACATGCACCATTACAACTTCCCACCATTTTCAACCGGTGAAACCGGATTTATGCGTGGACCTAAGAGGAGAGAGATAGGACACGGACTTCTCGCCGAAAGAGCACTTCTTCCAGTTATTCCACCCGTTGATGAATTCCCATACACTCTTCGGTTGGTGTCAGATGTATTAGCTTCAAATGGCTCCACCTCCATGGCTTCAGTTTGTGGTTCCACACTTTCTCTCATGGATGCAGGAGTTCCTATTAAGGAGCCAGTTGCTGGCATTGCCATGGGACTTGTTTACGCAGAGGGCAAATATGTGACTTTGACAGACATTCTGGGCGATGAAGATGCATTTGGGGATATGGATTTCAAAGTAGCAGGAACCGCAGATGTTGTAACGGCGCTTCAGCTAGATACGAAGATTGACGGACTTCCTGCTGAAGTATTGGCCAAGGCCTTATCTCAGGCCAAAGATGCAAGGCTGCAAATCTTGGAAGTCATGAAGGCTGCAATCGATACTCCGAGAGATCAAGTTAGAGCCGGAGCTCCGAAGATAATTACCTTTAAGATCCCAGCTGACAAGATCGGCGAAGTAATCGGTCCGAAAGGCAAAACTATCAATGCTCTGCAGCAGACAACTGGCGTAGATATCACAATCGATGACAACGGCAATGAAGGAATTGTGACGATAGGTGGAAAGGATTCATCTGCAGTAGAAGATGCAAGGTCTCAGATTGCTGTGATACTTGACCCACCTTCAGCTGAAGTTGGAGAGATATACGTCGGCAAGGTTGTCAGCACAACTAAATTTGGTGCTTTCATAAATATTCTTCCGGGCAGAGATGGGCTTCTGCACATATCTAAGTTAGGTCGGGGCGAGAGAGTATCTAGAGTAGAAGACGTTCTAGAAGTAGGTCAAGAAGTTGAAGTTAGAGTTGATGACATTGACTCGGCTGGAAAGATCTCACTTTCCTATCCTGATCAGCCAGTTGAAGATCCTTCTGCCAGAAGAGACAGGTCATCTGAGCGTAGTTCAAGAGGTCCACGTGAAAGGACACAGCGCGGAGACCGCGGAGACCGTGGAGACCGTGGAGACCGTGGAGACCGTGGAGACCGTGGAGACCGTGGAGACCGTGGAGACAGAAATGGTGGTCGGGAGAGAAATCATTCTGGCGGGTCAATCGAGCGAGTATCTTTTGAAGACGCATTTGAAGCAAACTTAAAGGCGGACGATCGAGATTGATCAACCTTGAGAGGTTAAATAGCGGGCTCAGCATTGTCACAGAAGCTATGCCCGCTGTCCGCTCCGCAAGTGTTGGAATTTGGATAGGCACTGGTTCAAGAGAGGAACCCAAAGAACTAGGTGGCGCATCTCACTTTCTAGAGCACTTACTTTACAAAGGAACCACAACAAGATCTTCTAAACAAATTGCAGAAGATCTAGACAGCGTAGGGGGCGACTCCAATGCATTCACTTCAAGAGAGCACACTGCTTTTTATGTGAGGTTGCTAGCAGATGATATTGAACTGGGGCTCGATATTCTCTGCGACATACTTTGCGATCCCGCACTCCGAGAAGATGACGTGGAGCTTGAGCGGTTAGTAATTTTGGAAGAGATATTCATGCATGCCGATGAGCCCTCAGAGCTGGCATGGGAGAGGTGTTTCCAGGCTTGCTATGGAGATCATTCATTGGGTCGTGACGTTCAAGGCAGTGCTGAAACTGTTTCTACTATGACTAGAGATTCCATCAGATCTTTCTGGAGCGAGCACTATGGATTTGAAAACATGGTTGTAGCCGTCGCTGGTGCCATTGATCATGAAAGAATTGTCGAGGGAGTCCAAAAACGGATGAATCTCTCAAGTGCTAAACCACCGGAGCGAATCGCGCCTGGGGAATTTGTAGCTTCCAGAGAGTGGACTCACCGACCTATCGAGCAGGCCAATGTTGTCATGGCGATGCCAGCTTTTGGAAGAAAAGATGAGCGGCGCTGGGCACTGGCTTTATTAAATCATGTATTGGGAGGTGGTCTTTCCAGCCGGTTATTCCAAGAGATCCGTGAAAACAGGGGATTGGTTTATTCCATCGGATGTGATTGGAGTGGTTTTAGCGATGCGGGATTGATATCAACTTCTTTTGGCACGTCACCTGACAAAGTTGACACGGTAATAGACCTTGTTAATGAGCAGTACAAGAGAATTTCTGAATCCGGGATTGCTGCTCGGGAGTTGGAACTAGCTAGAGCAAACTTGAAAGCAGAGACCTTGCTGGCCTATGAAGACTCCGGCTCGAGAATGGCGAGGCTTGCAAATTCAACGCTTTACCAGGGTCATGTAATGGAAATAGACGAAGTTTTGGAAAAAATGCTGGCTGTCAGCCTGGATGATATCGGTGTTTTAGCTGCAGATATCTTCGCCGGGCCCCAAATTGTCTCAATAGTAGGTCCAGAAAAATCCTAAAACCTACCGACTAGTAGGTAGGCAGCGTGTATACTGTCGTCTATGTCAACAACGATTTCCGACAATGAATCTAGGAACCTTGCAGTCCCGCCCGCTGCGGATTTAGATACCCTCGCTGCCGTCAGGAGATCAATTCCTGACTACTGCTACGAGAGGTCAACTAAAAAGTCGATGATATATGTGGCGCGAGATTTTGCCTTATATGCGATAGTGATTGCCGCATTGGTCCTCGTCAAGCAGTGGTATTTCGATATTCCATTAATACTTTTAACCGGACTTGTGGTGGCGGGACTTTTCATTTTGGGTCACGACGGGGCTCACGGTGCCTTAACTGACTCTAAAAAGATAAACGGAGTAAGTGCGAGACTCCTCATGCTTCCTTCACTTCATGTTCAAGAATCATGGGTGTTGGGTCACAATAGAGTCCACCACGGTTTCACTGCAAGGCAAGGTATGGACTTTGTGTGGCACCCTGTGACAGTAGAGGAGTATCAGCAATACAACATATTTAAGAAATTCCGCCATCGTATTGAGTGGTCACCTTTTGGGGCAGGACTTTATTATATGCGTGAGGTGTGGTGGAACAAGATGATTACATTTCGCCCGCCAGAGAAGTGGGCAAAGGCAATTTGGCGTGATTGGTGGCTGGTTGCAGGGTGGGCAATTTTTGCAACTGTAGCTTCTTTAGTTGGAGGATTCTTTGACTATGGAAGTATATCTGGATCTGTTTGGATGTGGTTTAAGTTAGCCGTGGGGCCTTTCTTGGTATTCAACCAAGTAATCGGCTGGACAGTCTATGTCCACCATGTAGGTCCTGATATCAGGTGGTGGAAAAGGAACGAATGGACCAGATTCAGGGGCCAAATGGAGTCAACTACCATTATGCGTTTTCCTTGGCTAGCTAATCAGATATTCCACAATATTTTCATTCACGTTCCCCATCATGTGGACATGAGAATCCCCTGGTATGAACTCCCGCGTGCCGCAGATGCCATAGAGGCCGCATTCCCTGGAACAGTGGTTGATGAGAAATTCTCATTGGTCAGATATTTCAAATCTGCTCACACATGTAAGCTCTACGACTTTGAGCAGGGCAAATGGCTCCCTTACGAGGAAAGCAAGAAAATTAAAGCCGATAATGTGACTCAAAGCGAGGCCGTGGCTGCATTTTGATAACGTTACCTTGAAATAGGTAGTAATTTTGATCTAATGATTAGAGTTGGAGTACTCGGTGCTGGCGGGAAGATGGGTACCGAGGTAATAAGAGCAGTTATAGCTGACAGCGAGTTGGATCTTGTAGCTGCGGTGGATCCTGCCTTGTCAGGGATTGACATAAGACAAGTTGCCAAAGTGGATGGAAACGGGCTTCATATTGAAGGGTCAATAGACTCTCTCTTACATTCAAAGCCCGAGGTAGTAGTGGATTTCACCAACGCAGAAGCAGCTTATGCAAATCTTAAATTCCTGTCTGCAAGTGGCATTCATGCAGTATGTGGTTCGACCGGGATTTCAGATACGGAGCTTATAGAAGTCGAGAAATGGTTCGAAAATCCTGAAGGTCCAAATGCTGTGATTGCTGCGAATTTTGCAGTAGGAGCTGTTCTAATGATGTCTTTTGCTAAGTTGGCTGCGCCATATTTTGAAGGTGTTGAAATAATCGAGATGCATCACGATGCCAAGGTAGATGCACCATCTGGAACAGCTGTAGCTACAGCTCAAATAATAAAGAACTCTAGAGAGCAAAGTGGCCTCGCTAATTTTAGCGAAGATCCAACTGAGAGATTTGTTATTGATGGGGCGAGAGGCGCAAAGGGACCGGGAGATATTTCGATTCACTCCGTTAGATTACGTGGGCTCGTGGCTCACCAAGAGATTATCTTTGGCACAAACGGACAGACATTGACTTTGCGGCACGACTCCTTTGACCGAACTTCATTTATGCCAGGTGTGCTAATTGCCATAAAGGCAGTATCCAAAAGGCCCGGCCTCACTGTCGGGCTCGCACCAATTCTTGGTATTTAGTTTGGCGAACGTTTCGCTTTATATACACATTCCTTTTTGCCAGGAGATCTGTGACTTCTGTAATTTCGTTACTTTTTCAAATAAGTCACATCAAGTAGATCAATATGTTGACTGTGTAAAAAAAGAGATCGAATCTCTAGGAGATCAGAAGTTTCAAAGTATCTATTTTGGAGGAGGTACTCCTTCATTTATAGGTGACGAAAAGATCTCCGAGATTTTAGGTGCTTTAGATCTCTCTGAAACTATTGAGGTTTCTGTTGAATTCCATCCCAATAACATTGGAATTGCTGCTTTAGAACTTTTAAAGGCAAGCGGAGTAAGCCGAATTTCACTTGGATTGCAGAGTGTCGACGAACAAGTTGTTACTTCATTGGGCCGGACACCTCATTCAAGGAGCTACGAGGATCTAATAGCGGAAATTAGTGAAGTGGAATTTAAATCCTGGAGCGTTGATCTTATTCTTGGTGCTAGGGCTGAAAGCGACTTAACATGGCGCAATAATTTGGAGAGATTCTTAGAAAATCCATCCCCACATGTAAGTGGCTATATGCTTACTGTCGAAAATGGTACTCCACTATATCTGGACAAGGATCGCCATCCTGTTGAGGAAACACAATTTAAGAGATACTTAGATCTTGATTGCGCTTTAGAGAAAATGGGTTACGACTGGAACGAGATTTCAAATTGGTCGTTACCTGGCCATGAGTGTATCCACAATGAAAACTATTGGAGGCAAGGAAACTACGTAGGTGTAGGTGCCGGGGCTCACTCACATTTAAATGGCACTCGATGGTCGAATACGGTTTCAATTGAAAAGTACATCTCTCTAATTACTAGTGGGAAAAGCGCAAAAGCCCGCGAGGAAATATTAGATATAAAATCACAAGAGTTCGAGAAAAACTGGCTATTGCTTCGAAAACCAGACGGCGTAGCACTTGATGCATTTCAAGAGGTTGATCTCTTGGTTAACGAAGGACTTGTTGAGACTAATTCTGAAACAGCATTTTTGACAGTAAAAGGAAGGGTACTTTCTGGCCTCGTTAGTCAGTATTTGATCTGATAAAAAGAGCGTGAAACATTTCTGATTTCTAACTTATTCCCAAAAACACCTTTATTTTAATGGACTTTCTGCTCTAGCGATAGGTAAGGCTCTTACCTATAATAAAAAGTGATATCAAAGATTGATATCAAGAGTGGAAGGAGAATGTCATGCGTAGAAAGACATTTGACAGAATACTAAGTGCGGTTGGGTTCTTGATGACTGTAGTGCTAGTAGCAGCAGGAAGTCTCTTGATGTGGGGTTATTCATTTGCTAACTCGAATGTGCATAGCCAGCTAAGCCAGCAACAAATTTATTTCCCGGCTTTAGGGAGTTCAGCTCTTGCCAGTCCAAAGATCGGACCATACCTCAATCAGTATGCAGGGCAAGAAGTGCTAACAGGCCCACAAGCTGAAGCTTATGCCAATCACTTTATTGCGGTGCACCTTTCTGAGATGCAATACAACGGAGTGTATTCAGCCATTAGCGCACAAGTTCAGAAAGATCCAACTAATGCCAAACTAAAGGCACTTGAGCAAACATCGTTTCAAGGTACAACTTTAAGAGGTTTGCTGCTTGAAGCATATGCATTTTGGCAGATTGCACAGATTGCACTGTATGCCTCAATTGCAGCCTTCATTGGAGCCGGACTCATGCTCATACTCTCAATCCTGGGTGTGTTTCACTTAAGAAGAGTAAGTGAGAAAGCTGAGATCTGAAGAGCAGTTATTAAACCCCGACCGCTCCAATAGAGCAAGATACCGACCGAAAGGTCGGTTTCTTGTTGGTTTTCGAACCTTCTTAGATCACATAAACTATATGCATGCAGGGTGAGAATTCTAAGGATGCCAAGCGCGGAACCCGCCTGATTCTAGCTTCCATCTATCGACAGAAAAAGCTCACTTTTACTGCTCTTTTTGCCGGCTTTATCTGGACTGTTGCAAAAACCGGAGTACCGCTTTTAATCGAATCCGTAATAAATAAAGGGGTAGTAAATGGTTCGTTAAATCAGCTATTTTTTTGGTCGGGTGCTGTAGCTGTGGCTGGATTGGTCCAAGGTGGAGCATCCGGGTTGAGGCGTTACAACGCGTTTTCCATGGCGTTCCACGTTGAAACTGATCTCCGTCAGCGACTCTTTGCGCATTTGCAGAGGCTGCATATGGCATTTCATGACCAAGCCCAGACCGGACAGCTGATGTCTAGAGCCGCATCTGACCTGGAGCAGGTTTCGAATCTTTGCCTAAATTTTCCAATCACTGTTTCCTCGGCACTAATTGTTGCTGTTACTGCAGTGATATTGGTAATAATCAATCCAGTTTTAGCTCTACTCACCCTTGGAACGCTTCCGCTTTTCCTTTTAATGGCGAGGTCCTATACGAGGAAAATCGGGCCAGTCACAATGGAACTTCAGCAAGAACTGGGGAAGATGGCAACTTTGGTTGAAGAAAGCGTAGTTGGCATTAGAGCGGTAAAAGGCTTCGGTGCACAAGAAATAATTCAAGATAGAGCTAAAGAGCGAGCGAATGGAATTTTAAAGAAAGCTCTGCAGTTTGCCTATTTTAATGCCTCTAGAATGCCTTTACTTTATCTTCTGCCGGCATTGGCTCCAGTTGCTGTGCTTTGGTATGGGGGATATCAAGTCATTGACAACAAACTTTCACCAGGTGCTCTAGTGGCGTTTCTGTCATATGTGGCAATGCTGATTACACCACTTAGAATGGTGGGGTTTTTTATCACGCTTCTGCCAAGATCCGTGTCAGCAGCAAGTCGCGTAAATGAAATACTCTCACTTTCACCTGTAATAAAAGATTTGCCCGGTGCCAGACACATAGATGTACAAAAATGGAGAGAAAGTTCTGTCGGAGTTGAATTTAGTGATGTGACATTTTCCTATGACGGCAGAGATGAACCTGTGCTTTTGAACTTTAACCTAAAAGTTGAACCAGGAACATCTATTGCCCTCGTTGGAGCAACCGCATCAGGGAAGACTACAGTCATCAAGCTCATCCCAAGGTTTTACGATGTCAATAGTGGGTCGCTAAAGATAAATAATCTGGATGTCAAAGAGATCAGACTAAGCGACTTAAGAAAACTAGTCGGCCTTGTATTTGAAGACACTTTCTTATTTACAGACACCGTAGCTGCCAACATTGCATTTGCCCTCCCTAATGCAGAAATGGATGACATAAGACGAGCAGCCATTTTGTCTGGTGCAGATGAGTTCATAAACGAGCTTCCCAATGGGTACTCCACGCTTTTAGGGGAAAGAGGAGTTACTTTGTCTGGTGGGCAGAGGCAGCGCATTGCTCTTGCTCGGGCCATACTCGGGGATCCTCCGATTCTCGTACTTGACGATGCAACATCGGCTGTAGATCCGTCAAAAGAACATGAAATAGTTGAGGCAATGGTCACTGTTATGCAAGGAAGAACTACAATTATGATTGCCCATAGGCCATCGACAATTTCACTTGCAGACAAAGTAGCTTTTCTCCATAACGGCAAAGTGAAGGCTTATGGAGCACACGTTGAACTTCTTAACTCCTCATTTGAGTACCGTCACTTGTTGGCCAAACTAGAGTCAGAGCCGGACGACTCCTCAGATGATCCAGAGGTAATTTCAGTGGAGAAGCTCCTTTGACTTTGGAAAATGACGAAGAAGTTTCACTAGGGCTGTCAGGCACCACTGAGGTTGTAAAGCGACTTTATAAGATGGCTTCAGATAAGAAGTCGCTCTATCTAGCCGGGATTGTCTTGGTAGTGGCGGCCATTACTACACTTGCTGGACCTGAGATTATTGGTTATACAATTAACCATGGAATCGAAGCTAAGAATCGAAAGGTTCTCAATATAGCTGGGGCTATTTTTGTCGTGACAATAATTGTTACGACATTGCTAAGCCGGATTCAAATTCGCATGGTTGCAAGAATTGGGGAAACAACTTTAAGGGATTTAAGGCTAAGGCTGTTTGATCACTTAATGAAGCTTTCGCTAAGTTTTTTTGATCGTGAAGCCACAGGGCGCTTAGTGGCGAGGATGACAAGTGATTTTGATGCAATAGAGGACTTAGTGCAACAGGGACTAATTGTATTTATTACAAATGGGCTGCTATTTCTTATTGCTTTGATGATATTGGCCTACCTTTCGCTCCCATTGTTTGCACTTAGTTTCATCACACTACCCCCGCTAATCTTTTTATCAAAATGGTTTCAGCGTGAGTCCCGGTTGGCCTATTTGAAGGTTCGAGACAGGATTGGCAAGACATTAACCACACTTCAAGAGGGGTTGGCTGGAGTCAAAGTCATACAGGCATTTGGAAAAGAAGATGAGACTGTAGAGCTATTTGAACGTCAAAATGATGCTCAGTTGGGAGCTAACTTAAAGGCAGTTTCAATATCTATAAAGTATTTTCCAGTTTTAGAGTCAACCGGAGTTATTACCACTGCTGCACTGTTAGGTCTGGGTGGACTGCTGGTGCATCACCATGTAGTCACTTTAGGGACCGTTGTAGCTTTTGTTCTTTATTTGAATGCTCTATATGATCCGATTCAACAGATGAGCCAATTGTTCAGCCAAGTTCAATCTTCAGGTGCCGCTCTTTCGAAAATCTTTGCAATAATCGATACCCCCACAGAAACCCCTGAGCCATCAAGTCCAAAGATCATGCCAAAGGAAGGAGATTTTGTAGTTGATCATGTATCTTTTCGCTACAGAGATGATCTTCCTTACGCCCTTAAAGATGTCTCCCTTAAGCTTAATTTTGGCGAGCGGTTAGCTTTAGTTGGTCCAACTGGAGCTGGGAAGACTACATTGGCCAAACTTATGGCACGATTTCATGTCCAAAGTGAAGGCATTATCACATTCGGTGGAATTGAGCTCAAGGATTTTACAAGTCACGATTTACACGCAAATTTGATCGCCGTTCCCCAGGAAGGTTTTTTATTTGCTGGCACGGTGGCAGAGAATATAAAACTTGCAAAGCCCGAAGCTACCGATGACGAGGTGAGAAATGCCCTAATCTCAATCGGGGCACTTGAAATTATTGAAAACCTTCCTGAAGGACTTCAAACCGAAGTCTACGAAAGGGGTTCGCAGCTAAGTGCCGGTGAGCGGCAACTAGTTTCACTTGCCAGAGCTGCCCTTTTAAAGCCATCAATATTGATTCTGGACGAGGCTACTTCAAATCTGGATCCTGGCACTGAATCAAGTGTGGAAGAGGCCATGTCAGCTTTGTCGATGGGCCGCACAGTTGTGGTCATTGCCCATAGACTTTCCACAGCGATGCGCGCCGATCGGATTGCAGTAATTGCAGAAGGAAGACTAGCTGAAATTGGTACTCACGAAGAGTTGTTAGCCCAAAAAGGCGTTTATGCCAACTTATTTGCCGCTTGGGAAGCAAATATTGCAACATTTGGTAGTTAAACCAGACGCAGCCAAACGTGACCTAGAAGCCGTGAAATTATGGCTAATCACTGCATATCCGGAAATTTCATGCAAGTTTAAGTCATACTTATTGCCTCCAGCCAAGCTACAAAGACAATTTGAGTAGAAACCGATTTCCAAATACAGGTTATTTTTCTCAGATGAAGTCTGAGCCGTATTAATTTGCGTCAACTTAGCGATTGGAAAAGGTATTCAAAGTAGATACTTGAACTTGTTGCACTACGGAACTAATCCTCAAAATATTAGCGATGTCAAACGGTCCTTACTTAAAACTGTGGCAGATGATGGAAATATTTCGTTCTCACATATGAAATGCATGCCGTGACTGCCTTTGTTTGAGCGATTGATTCTTTTTGCGGTTACATGAAGATACTTGCGTGCACTTTGAAGTTAGCTGATTCCACCTTTGAACCTCTCGAAGTAGTAGTTTTTTCTGTTAAAATCTATGTTTTAATGATCTCAAATGAAAAAAACCACATCGGGCTGGATCTTTGACAGTGAAAATTCCAGGTTGTTATCTTGATGGTTGATTTAGAAGTAGAAATAGGTCAGGTCAGTCTTAAATCTCCAATTTTGACTGCTGCTGGAACTTCTGGCCATGGAGCGGAGTTGGGAGCTTTTGGGGATTTGGGGGATTTGGGCGCAATTACAGTCAAGTCTTTGGCAGTTTTCCCTTGGGATGGCAATAGACCTGTCAGAGTAGCCCCTATTGGCCACGACATGATAAACAGTGTTGGCCTTCAAGGACCCTCTATAAAGACTTGGTCTGAGAACTACCTGCCTGGAATCGAGAAGAGTGGGGCTAAAGTCGTAGTTTCTATTTGGGGGAGGAATAAATCCGAATTCAAAGAAGCAGCTTATGAAGTATCTAAAATAGCGAAGGATTCGGAGTCAATTGTTGCGATTGAGATAAATGCAAGCTGTCCAAATCTCGAAAATAGAAGACGCATTTTCGCCCATGATCTCCAAGTAACCAAAGAACTGGTAAGTGAAGTTAAAACTGGATCAGGTCACTTGCCAGTGTGGATTAAGCTATCGCCTAACACCCCTGATATTGTCGAAATTGGAGGAGGAGCAGTTGAAAATGGAGCGGAAGTTTTGGTATTAACCAATACATTGCTTGGATTTGCAGTTGATACTAATTCCGGCAAACCGCTTTTAGGAAATAAATATGGGGGAGTATCAGGTCACGCCCTTCATTCGGTAGCCATTAGAGCAGTAAATGAATGCCGATTAGCATTCCCCGAAGTTGCAATAGTGGGTGTTGGCGGAGTATTCAACACCAAAGATGCAATTGAATTTATGATGGCAGGAGCTGACGCTGTCGGTATTGGAACTGCTCTGTTCAAAGATCCAAGGACTCCGTGGAAGATCTTGAGTGGCTTGGCGTCATACTGCGAGGAAAAGCGAATCGAGCACATTAAGGATTTGAGATTAATTAATGAAAAGTGAGGGATCAAATTTCATGGATGCCAGTGAGAAATTTAGGAATATGCTAGCTGTTGCTTTTGACCTAGACAGCAGGGAGAGTGCACTTAATCTGGCGAAGGAGATCCACGAATTTGTAGGAATTGCCAAAGTAGGATTGGAGTTATTTTCATCGGTTGGCCCATCAATAATCTCTGACCTTTTGGATCAAGATTTCAAGATTTTTCTAGATCTTAAGTTGCATGACATCCCAACTACGGTAAATAAGGCCGCCAAAGCAATTGGGAAAATGGGCGCAACTTATACCACTTTGCATACAGTAGGTGGTCTTGAAATGTTGCAAGCAGGAGTAGAAGGCCTTGTTGAAGGCTCAATAGAAGCGGGGAGCAGTGAGGTTTTCCCACTTGGAGTGACTATTTTAACAAGTGAAAAAAACGCGGGCAAATCTGATCTTTTACTTAGGGCAAACCTAGCAAGCCAAAGCGGATGCAAGGGTATTGTTTGTTCTGGTCTCGACTTGAATATTGTTGAAAATGCTGTACCTGACTTGGTAAAAGTTGTTCCAGGAATTAGAGATATCGACGATTTGCCCCAAGATCAAGCGAGAATAATGACACCAAGCGAAGCAATTAAATCTGGAGCTTCAATACTTGTTGTGGGTCGACCCATTACTAAGGCAGCCAATCCGGGTTTGGCTAGTGAAAAAATCTTTTCACAGATAGTGAATGCTTTTAAAGAGAGTATGAATTAGTCCGATAATAAAGGCGGCGGTGTGCTGTTCGGTTCGGTCGGGCCACCGACATAATGACGGCATGCCGCTCATAACTTTGGGGAGTCTAATTTAGGTATTTCTGTGCCAATGTTTCTGGAGATGATTTTTGCGATTAAAAATCAGTTCCAAACAAAATATTCGCACGGGGCCAGTAGTATACAAAATGCGCATAACACAAGTTTCCGTCAGATTCAAAGTTTTAAAGTCCTAAAGGGCCCGATAAAGTTGAGAACTTCAAAATCTAACTATTGTGTTTTTGAAATCACCAAGTGAAGACTTTGTAATCAATGTTTTTGGAGTTCGACAAATAGAGATCTTCCTAAACTACTGATAAGAACTTTTAAAAGATCAAGATATTGAAACCACTGTTTGAGTTGAGGCTAGTGAGCTGCCATTGTTTATCACATCCTGGCCCGTATAGGTGACACTAGTTGAAGTACCTGCACTATCTGTCACAGTCAGAGTCACAGTGTAACTTCCAGCTGAAGCATAAGTGTGAGAAGTACTCGCCGTTGACGTATTAGCAGTATTCCCGTCACCAAAATTCCAGGAGTAGTTAACTATTGTGCCTACAGGAGAAGTAGATCCACTTGCATCAAATAAGGTGGGTGAGCCATGTACGGTTCCAGACTCACTAAAACTAGCTACAGGCGAGGGATCGCTTTCCACTGCAATTCCAGAAGGGTTCGAACCGTACTCAACAGGGGCACCTACAGCTCCATTTGAGATAGTGAAAGGTACAACCTCATTTGATCCACCCAAACCAACAAGTGCAGTTAGATTTCCAGGTTCAATAGCTAAAGTAGATGGCTGTGGGCCAATTGCATAAGTTGCACCAACAGTATTGGTGCTAGTTGCTATCTCAGAAATAGTATTTGACGTCCTGCTAGTAACAAGTAATGTGGAACCATCACTTGTTAAGGCGAGGTTGCTTGGAATTTGACCAACTGAGATATTTGTAACTGCGTCAGTGCTCAGATTAATGGCATAAACCTTGGAAGTTTTTTTATCTGCTGCATATAGCATTGATCCATTTGGCGCTATTGCCAGTGCGTCAAGAGCAGTACCAACATAGATATGACTCGTGATAACACCACTCGGTAGCGAAATAATCGTAATATATCCTTGGTTCGAGCTTAAACTACTTGCCACGTACAATTTCGTGCCGTCGGGCGAGATGGCAAGAGCCTGTGGAGAAATCGAGTCGCCGACTGTGATAGGTGGCAAAGCGGTATCAGTTGAGGTATCTATCGGCGTGACTGAGTAATCAGAATAGTTAGCTACATAAACTCGACTCCCATCTGGAGATGCTGCCATTGCAACAGGATCTGCTCCAACTGCAATTGGAGTAAGAGCTGTGTTGGTACTCAAAATATAAGGCGTAACGGTGTTATACAAATAATTTGTGACAAATACTTGGTTGTCGCCTGGGGTTACTACAACTTGTTCCGGCTGACTTCCAATACTAATTGGAGTTCCCGAAGTGTCCAAGGCTGTATTGACGGGAGTAATGTTTCCTGCTCCTGCATTTGCGACAAATGCTTCCATTGCAGGTGCCGGTGGAGCACTTACTGGTGTCGGAGAGCTTGGAGAAGGAATGCTTGGCGGGTAGGCAACTGCAACTTGAAATGCGTGGACACTGGTAGTCCAACTAGTACCCAATGCTCCGGTCTGGATATTAAAAGAAGACAGTGAACCAGTGTAGTACGGGTTAAAGTTAGCCACATAACTCTTTCCAGTCGAGTTATCAATTGCAATGCCATTTGGCTCGTGGAATCCTGAAATGGGAGTACCTTCAATGGGTGGGGTAGCACTTAAATCAAGTGGAACCACCTCGCTAGCCCCAAAGCAAGTTACTAATGCAGATGAATTATTTGTCGAAAGTACAATTTGCTCAGGCTGAGATGGCATGCTTAGGGTGGCAGTCACAGTCGACGAAATCAAGTTGACAACGGAAATGGTGCTTGCAACCTCATTAGCTACATATGCTGTTTTCCCATCGGAAGAAAGTACAGCACTTAGTGGCCCATCTCCCACAGTCACTGATGTGCCAAGTGCTAAAGTCGTCAAATTAAGTGGAACAATGTACCCAGTTGTGCTAGCTTGGTCAACCACAATGTATGCAGTATTTCCGTCACTAGAGATAACGGCGTTCCTAGGCCTGCCAGGCACTGAAACAGTTGTCGTAGCTGAAGTCTGAGTATTAATCAATGTCACAGAGGCCGAAAGCCAGTTTGGAACTACAAGCGTCTTGCCATCAGGGGTTATTGCGATTCCTTTGGGATCAGTTCCAACAGCATAGGTTGTTGTAATTAACCCGGTTGCAGTTGAGATCGCACTGACATCATTACCGGTTGCATTTGTAACATATATTGTATTTGAGTCCGGCGATACCGCAATGCCATTTGGTTGACTCATTCCTTGGGTGGGCGCCATGATAGTGCTCGTATCCAGATTTATTGGGTACACCAAGTGGTAAGCCGCATTTGTAACATAAGCAATTGAGTTGCCAGTGTAGAGAAAATTGCCGGCATTACCGCTACCTGATGGGGTAGTCACTGTTACCGCCACGTTATTACCAACAGTTCCAGGAGGCGTATAAACGGTAATAGTTCCATCACCATTAATTACGAAACATGAAGTAGTCGATCCGAGCGCACACGGAAGAAGCGTGTTTATTCCAAATAGAATTGAAGTGGCTCCTGAAAGTCCTGTTCCATGAATTATTGTTTCGGCACCACCTATAGAGGGACCGGTGGTAGGTGATAGATAAAGTGAACCAGGAACTGAACTAGCTGTGCCAGTTCCAGGATCAGTCGCTGATGCACTTGTAGCACTTGTCGATGTGACAGTACCATTTGAAGTTAATGCATTTGCAACAACTGATGCCCCGCTTGATATTGATGCAGCAATACTAATTGCAGATAGGGTCGTTGCAGGAAGAAGAGGATTGATTCCAGTTACTCCGGTAGAACTACAAATTACATCTTGACCAACAATGGTGCAAGACCATCCAGTACCTGATGCAGCAGTCGGGGTCACACCTGTAGACAATGTATAGGTAAGGTTGAGTTGATTTGGATCGGCGCCACCAGCACTAGTAGCCCCGGCACTTAGTGTGTAGGTTATAAATCCACCGAGAGGAAGTGAGCCATTTTGATTATCGGTTGCACTGAGACTAAGGATCGGGTTAGCGGTATATGTATAGTTGCCAGCCGAACTAGTTCCCCCAGGAGTAGTCACAGAAACAGCTACAACATTTCCAGCTGTTCCTGGAGGAGCATAGACAGTTAAAGTTCCGTTTGGATTGATTACGAAACACTGGCTAGTAGCACCTGTTGCACAGATGTTTAGGGTATAGGTTCCAAAAGTAACCGACGTAGCTCCTTTTAGCCCTGTTCCTGAGATAATGGTGGTGCCACCTCCAGCAGCAGGTCCCGAGTTTGGTGAAAGTGAGAGTCCACTAGGTGCTGGGACACTCACTCCAGTACCCGAGTCGACAATAAAGGCTGAGGTCGCGTCACTTGAGGCTATTGAGCCACTTGACGATAGTGCACCAGGAGACGTAGAAGCAGATAGCGACACCGCGGATTCTACTGAAATAGCCTGTAGTGAAGATCCAGCAGCTAGTGGTGTAGATGAACTTATTTTCGTGGATGTACAAGTTGCAACTTGACCCGTAATGGCGCACGACCATCCTGTCCCGGCAGCACTTTGAGGAGTGACGCCTGCGGGAAGGATGTAAGTAACAGTCACAGGCTGCGTTTCAATGCCCCCGCTATTTAGTGATCCCGATGTCACGGTATAAGTGACATATCCACCAAGGGGAAGTGATCCACCTTGGCTGTCAGTGACTCCTATCGCAAGTACAGGATTTGCGTAATATGTGTAATTTCCAGCCGAAGATGTTCCGGTGGCATTGGTGGCGCTAACAGCAACGACATTTCCAGAATTTCCAGGCGGCGTATAGACATTGAGTGATCCATCTGGGTTGACCGAGAAGCACTGAGAGGTGATTCCAACACCACATGGAGTCAGCGTGTAAGCACCAAAAGTCACGCTAGTCGTACTAGACAAATTAGATCCAGAAATAACAGTTAGCATTCCACCTGATGCAGGACCTGAGGTTGGTGAAAGGCTAAGCCCACTTGGTGCAGGTGGAGCGAATCCAGTCCCGGGATCCCATGCTGTTGGCGTTGTCGTTGTATCACTAGAAGTAGGTACAGCTGTTGAAGTTAGAGCTGCAGGTGTCGTGGATGCAAAAGCTGAAACAGTAGCAACTACGGTAATGGGTGCAAGAGAGGCTCCCGGATTGAGGGGATTAGCTGTTGAAACATTAGTCGTGGTGCAGATGACCGTCGGGGAAAGTGAGCTGCATGTCCAACCAGCCCCAGATGCCGATGCCGGTGTGACGCCAGCTGCATAGGTAAATGTAACAGTAACTGGGAGTGCCTCTGAACCAGCAGTTGAAGCATCTCCAGTAACAAGCGAGTAAGTGACTGACCCACCGAGGGTTAAAAGACCATTTTGGTTGTCAGTTATGTACTGTGTAAGTGCTGGTGTGGTTGTATAGTAAGTATAGTTTTCAGCAGGTGCTGACCCAGTTGGATT
>JABEUL010000030.1 GCA_013044465.1 Acidimicrobiales bacterium | reverse complement strand
TTCAAATGGAGCTCCTAAAAAAGCTTCTAGCAGACAAGATTAGATCATTGCGCCGCACAAACCTTGTTCAGTCCAAGAGCTTTTCCGAATTACTTGAATCAGCAATTAATAAATATCAAAATAGAGCACTGACTACTGCGCAGATTATTGCTGAGCTTGTATCCCTAGCAAAAGTAATGCGAGATACCGAAGGTCGTGAAGTTAAGTTAGGGCTCAGTCAGGCTGAAATTGCATTCTATGATGCTGTAGTTCAAAATGACTCTGCGGTATTAGAAATGGGTGATGACGTTCTGAAATCTATTTCTCGTGATCTCGTAAAGACTGTGAGAGAAAGTACTTCCATAGATTGGAACCTGAAGGAATCTGTCCGAGCCGCAATGAGGTCTAAGGTTCGACGCTTGCTGGCAAAATATGACTATCCGCCAGATAAAGAGGATAAGGCTGTTGAGTTGGTACTTGAACAGGCAGAATTAATGGCGAATGAGAGCTGAGATAAGTTACGCTTAGAACGAATCTAGCGACATATTAAAAGGCGAAGTTAAAGATGGGACATTTGCTTGTTAATCACTTTCCGAAAATCATCACTCCTTATTGGTAGCAAACACTGGAAATCGGGAAAATTACATTTCGCAAAATACACAGTAACATTCAAAACAACCATTGATTATGAGATCCACTCGCCAAATGCAATTACTCAGTTCATCGAATTCAAACTTAAAACAATAGGTTTCATTTCCAGTTTGTGAAAGAATCAAATGCTCATATAACTTAAATATTTATTGAAACAGGATATACTATAAAATCATATGAATCAGGAAGTTTTTAGCAAATGAAGAAGAGGACTGCTATTGATTTGTTTTCTGGAGCTGGAGGGCTGACTCAAGGACTTAAACAAGCGAATTTCAAAGTTATCGGTGCCGTTGAAAATCACGCAACTTACTCTGACACCTTTAGGATGAATCATCCATCTACTGTTCTTTTGGAAATGAATATAGCTGAAGTTGATCCGTTCAAATTTATGAAAACACTCGGCTTAAAAAAAGGGGAGCTTGACTTATTGGCAGGTTGCCCTCCATGCCAAGGTTATTCTACAATAGGGACTCGCAACAGAGGTCAGAAGAATGATGCTCGTAATGATCTGGTTTATGAGGTCCTCCGATTTGCAATGGTATTTAAGCCCAAAACCATAATGATGGAAAATGTTCCAGCTTTGGCCAATGATTCAAGATTAAAGAGATTACGTAACCAACTCGAAAAGGCTGGCTACGACATTGACATTAAGGTACTGAATATGAGCCACTTTGGCGTTCCACAAATGCGGCGAAGAATGATTTTGCTCGGCTCCAGAATTGGAAGAATTGAGATAGCATCACAAGAGCTGGGCAAAGAACAAATGAAAACGGTAAGGGATACCATCAGTTATCTTCCAAAGTCAGGTGAGAGTGGAGATCCGTTGCACGACTTGGTCGCAAAAAGGGGCGAAAGGGCGAACAAGCTCATATCGATGATCCCAAAAAACGGCGGTAGCAGAACTGATTTAGATGAGAGTTATCAATTGGAATGCCATAAGAGAATATCTGGCTTTAGGGATGTTTACGGTAGGATGGCTTGGGATAAACCGTCACCTACAATTACAGGTGGCTGTTCCCAGCCTTCCAAAGGTCGATTTTTGCATCCCGAAGAAAATAGAGCTATTACATTACGTGAGGCATCATTGTTGCAGACTTTCCCAGCTAACTATAAGTTTTCGTATTCTTCTGGCAAACAAGGTATTGCTGCGATGATTGGCAATGCCTTACCACCTATGTTTATTGAATATCATGCCAGACATTTGGTAAAGCATCTAAAATTGTTAGGTAAATAGCTTATGACTCTCGCTAATCAGGTGTTAAAAATGACATTTACACCTCATACCATTGAACATTTAGGTGTGCGTATGTACTCAACCCTCCCCCCTGTGCTCGCCGAATTAATTGCAAAATCGTATGACGCTGATGCGGAACAAGTCAATGTTAAGTTATACGATAAATCAGAAAAACGGATTATCGTCGAAGATGACGGTCACGGAATGACCTTTGACGAAATTAACAATAATTTCTTGCGAATTGGAAGAAATAGACGTGTAAATCATAGCGAGAAGTCACCAGGTGGCCGTTATGTTACAGGAAAGAAGGGCCTTGGGAAGCTTTCTTTCTTTGGGATTGCTCGTACAATTGAAGTATCAACAACAAACAGTGGATTTAGGAATACTTTTAAACTTGACTGGAACAAAATTATTGAAGATGGTGGGGACGAGGATAGTTCCACCAAGCTAACTGATTATCAGCCCGAAATGTTAGAGCACGATTTTGCGGTTACGGTTGCTAATGGCACACGCATAACTTTGAGTGATATTGATCGTGAAACTGATTTTGATGCCGAAGCCGTAGCTAATAATTTAGCAAAAATATTCATCGTAGACCAAGACTTTAAAATCTGCACTTCTCGTAATGATGGAAAGGCCTTCGAGGTTGATAATATTAGAAGACTTGATACTTTAGAAACTCAATTTGTGTGGGCTGTCCCTGATGATGTCGAAGGACCAGTCGACTATCTAAAATTAAATAATATTCGTGGAAAGATAGTTTCTACTGCGAAACCTATATCGCCTAAAACCAATTTGCGCGGTATAGCGTTATTCTCACGAAACAAACTAGTTAATATGCCTGATTTTTTTTCCGACAGTACATCTAGTAATTTTTACTCTTACATTACAGGATGGCTAGAAGTCGATTTTATCGATAACATAGTCCCCGACGTAATTAGCACGAATCGACAATCCCTCGACTGGAGAAGAAAAGAAACTCAAGAACTTCAAAACAAACTACTTAATTTGGTGCGATGGTTGGCACGAGACTGGAGAAGAAAGAGGGATGCCGCTCATGTAGCGAAGATCAAAGAAATGACAAATATCGATGTTAAGGATTGGCAATCCAAAGTTCCACCAGAATTGAACATTTCATTGAGCCCCGTGATAGCGGCTCTCAGTAACACCTCCATCGATAATCCCGAACAAGAAGAAAAGTTAATTAAAGGGTTGGAACAACTTAAAATACTTGTACCCGAGCATACTTTCTTTCATTATCGTAGATTACATCAGACCCTCAAGGATGTCGTAATTGATGCCTATATAAATCAAGACTATTTCAGCGCCGTGTTTGAGGGGGTTAAAAAATATGTTGAAGAGGTTAAACTTAAGTCAGGCGTCTCTTTAACGGATAGAGACCTACTTGAGAAAGTGTTTAAAAATAACGAGCCCGTGCTCTCAGTCACTGAAGGGTTTCAAAAGCCAGATGGCACGGCTTTTGAAATAATGACTTTAACTAATATAAGCGAGGGTCATCGAGGGCTTGTCATTGCTATGTGGCAGGCGTTTCGAAGCCCAATTGCTCACCAGGTAGTAGCGGATCTTAGAGCTTCTGGGCTTTATGTTGATATAGATTGTCTCGATGCCTTGAGTCTTTTATCACACTTATTCTACCGACTAGAGAAATCAACCAAGTTGTAGGTTAAAACTATAGCAATTACAGGTGAACTGACTATCGTGAACAATAGCTCTGCTGCACCCGTAAACAATATTGTGATAAAGATTGATGTGCTCTACCTGAGTTGTACAGGACCAATGTAAAGTTCATTTCCGGTATTAACAGTGCATGGTAGTTTCCGTGAAGCTCATGGCTCAAGAGTCGACACTCAAGTCAAAATTACGGACTTAGTCCCCAAAATTAAAAACGGTCTTTTTGGCAAAGTAAAAGTGAAATATTATGGTGGATCGGACGTGATTGTAGACTTCGGAAAATATCGAGGCCTAGGTTTAATACATGATCGTCTTGTTACGGTGCCTTCCAAGAGCCAGCCAATTTAAGCTAATTGAAGTAGCTTTAAGCCTTCGATCTGGGTCTACATTTAATTCTATCCCAAAACTGTTTTCTACAAGATCCTCGGATCATCAAGTTCATCGGCTAGGCCTTCAACCAGTTCTGAAGCATCAATAGACAGCGACTTTGCTATTCGGAGAATATTAATGAGGGCCAAGTTCACCTCGCCTCGTTCCACATGGCCAATATAAGTCCTATGTAAGCCAGACAGTTCTGCCAGTTTCTCCTGGCTTAGGCCATTTTCTAATCTGCGTTGGCGAACCCTGTCGCCAAAAGCTTGAAGCAGGCTTGAACCAGCCCTTGATATTCCCATACTTCAAGGAAAATCCAATGCACTTGATAAGTCGACAGCAAATAAGTAGCATATATAAATAACAGGCATCTAGAGAGAGGGTAATTATGGCAAATGACGATGGAGATGATCTTGCCCGTGACGGTATATCAGATCGAGATTTAGAAAATTCGGACCAGAATAATCATTACGAAGGCAACAACTCGCTACCTCAAGAAAATGACGGTCTACTAGGTGGTATAGCGCCATCGTCAAAAAGCACACCTCAAACCATATGTCAGTGGGGGCATATTATGAGTCCTGATTGGAAGGTTTGTCCTCACTGTGGTCAGCCTGCTACGACAAACTCAATTAGAAATGTTTCGAGTAACATGCCTTCCGGAACCGGAAAGCAGCCAATTATAAAACACTTATATCGGCGCTGGATAATTCTTGGTGTAGTTTTCTGCATTCTACTCTTGGGTACGTTAATTTTAACTCTAAACGCCGCATCTTCAAAGTCTGCAACGAGTACCACAACTACAGCGCCCACGCACACCTTATTAGTGGATGTCTATGTTTATTACGCCACTGATAATTATCGGCCTTCTTCGATTGGATCACCTTGTAACGGAGGTGTAAGTGCAACATCAGCGTACCCAGGCGCTCAGATAAAAGTCATCGACCCATTAAGTGGCAACACAGTTGGCGTCGGTATTCTGGGTGGAGGCACAGCAATATCTGGCGTCACCAATTCAGGTAATTCCGGTGGACCTCCCGATTGCGATTTTTCTACTTCTATAACGATTCCTGACTTGCAAAACTATGAAATTGGACTATTTGGTAGCTCGCAGAATCAAAATACAATCTCATACACTCACAATGAAATGACATCTTATAGCTGGCATCTTACTCTTGACCTAGGGTACCCTGGCTAGGAGTAATGTGGGAATTTTCATTAATTATTCAGTCACACTTAGGCCTAACTTTCGATTAACCAATAGAGTAATTTCTGACTATCACCACTTATTAGTGAGACTTACAAAAAGACTTTGATTGACAAAAGTGAGCTGAATATTGTATTGTCATGCAGGGATAGACTAAAAGATTATCGGAATTGGCTGGAAGGGAATAATATCGTGAGTAGATTATGGCGGGCGGGCATCGAAAAAATGATACGCATTCTCATTGTAGTTGTCGTTTTCTTGAGTCTTGACAATTCAATAATTGTTACGAACCAAGTTGCGCATGCTTCCAATCCGCCGGGTACGCTGTACGTCACTGCCACCATGCCAACTGGATTTTTACCTTATCCTGGAGTATATAATTCGATAAATGCTCTGTCCTGTCCGGCGGTCGGTGAATGCGTAGCCACCGGCTATTTTGGCAGTCAAACCGGATCGATTATAAGCACCAACAATTCCGGTATGACATGGACTTTGGACGCTATCGTGCCTGGATTTGTCGATTGGGTTGGAAACTTTCACCAATCTTTGATCTCAGGCATTACATGCCTATCCCAAGGTGTTTGTTTTGCATTAGCAACTAATACCAATAACAGTACAGGCGAGGAACTCCTTTATACTAATGGTTCTAAATACTTAGAATGGTCCGCTGTATCAATAACGAACGATTATGAAGAACTTTCATGCCTTTCAGCTACGCAGTGTATTGTCCTAGGCGGTGACGGCGGATTGGTAATTACTTTTACCGGTAGTTCGATATCGACGCAAAGTTTTCCATTGCCTGATAACGCCAATAAAATACCACTCGGGTATGACTCCATTTCTTGTCCTCCTGACGGAGGCACCTACTGTATTGCCTCTGGTGTCGCTTCTGGAAACGTGTACACATACAAGATAAACTTAAATGGGACAACGACCACGCCTACTTTAGTAATTACTTTTGCTACGGATGGAACTGTTTTATTGTGTGAATCAGAACAAGTATGCATAATCGACCTAGAGACTACTGCTGGTAGCGAATTTTTTGTTACTAATGACGGAGGTTCGAACTGGAGTGCTTCGCAGGCGGGCAACTATATGTCGTGCGCGACTGTTCAATACTGTGAGACGATTGATACTAATTCGCAAACCTATACCCCTAATTCATTTGATCCATCACTTAATTTTTACACTCAATATAATGCACCAAATGGTCCCGATGATTACGAAGGTGTCTCGTGCGTGCAAGGTTCTTCTTTATGCTACACACTGTATGGAGGTCTTCTGCTGACTAGCACCCAAATTCTTCCCTTTTATCCGATAATTCCATCTCCAATTACTTTTGGAGGCGGATCGCTATCAGTTGCTGACAATTCATGTGGTTGCAATCCGGCCCAGCCCAGCACCAACGAACCAATTAATTTGGCAACAGGAGATTATTACAAGACGCAGGGCAAGATCTCGCTCCCGAGTGGTGGAAGTATTCCTTTAGATTTTCAAACTACCTATGATGCGGATTCGGCGCAAAGCGGGAACTCATCGTCACTTGGGGTTGGATGGAGCAGCAATCTTTTGATGAACATCTCTCTAAATACTTCCAATCAAAATGCAACAGTCACTGAAGAAAACGGATCACAAACAGTTTTCACCCCATCGACTAAGGCGGGCAGTCCATATTCTTGGTGTACCGGGACCAACTACTGTGCTGAACAATCTAGCGTCCTTGCAACTCTCAACCACAATAATGATGGGACATGGTCATATATTAGATACACCGGAGCATCAAAGAACGAAACACTTTCTTTCTCTTCCGGTCAATCGCCATCAGGAGTTTATCCTTTGATTTCAATATCATCTCCCTCTGGCTCCACTATTTCTTCATCCCCACTTACACCAGGATCAGGAATCTGTCCGTTAAGTTCACCTGGATGCACAAATTGGACATCAAATATATCTGGTAATACCCTTACACTTATATACGGAACACCACTATTAACAGGTGAACCAAATCCTCTATTGAAGTTGTCCCAAGCAATGGCACTTTGCCGGCTAAATTCACATATGAATCAGTTGGTTCGTCTTCACTTGAACTTCAATCAGATACAGATAGTAGCAATGTGACTACGAGCTATGGCTACGACACTGTATCGGGGCAGCCTACTACGCTCATGACGAGTTGGTCCGATACGGTCAACCAGGCCAGCGAAACTTATTCCTCCGTTATCCAACCTGATGGAGTGACCAGTCTTTACGGTGTAACCCAGCAGACTACTCCCACTTCTGTGGGAAATTTTAGCTATACCATATTGCCGCCATATGGCAGTGATCCAATTTCCTTTGGAACTACAATTATGACTGTTAATGATCCTATAACCCAGGCAGTGTTGTCGACGACAACATACGACTTTGATAACGGGGTATTGGTTAGCACCTCAATTTCTAAAGACTCATCGTCGGCTCCAGATGCCTCATTTAGTTCGCTTAGAAGTATCAGTAATTATGTTTCAACTTCCAACTCTGATGGAAACGGGAATACCGGCACTAATGTGTTGGATAGTACCGGCTCAAATATGGCTAGTGCCAACGTAGTTTCATCCTCCGATGGGCTAGGGAATACGACCCAAACGAGTTATACATCGTTTAACCTTCCTTGGTGCCAGGTCGATGCCAATAATGTTGCCGCTGGAAAAACATGTCCGGCGTCGATTCCAAACCCACCACCAACTCCCGGAAGTGGCAAGTCGCAGAGTAATCTCGGCGTCACCCTCACATATTACAATTCTCAGGATTTACCAGTTTTGGTTACAAATCCAGATGGCTACACATCCGCTGCAGCTTATACATCCTCTGGTCTTCCTTATTGCACTGTGGATTCCACCAATTATTCACTTCTAGGGATTACATGTCCATCCACCCCTCCCTCGTCTCCTCCGCCACCAGGGTCTCACCCAGGACACACAACCATCATTTATAACCCAGCTGGCCAAAAAGTAAGTGAAAGTGATGCCAATGGATTAGAAACTACCTATCAGTATTACACGTCATCCCAAAATAGTGGTTACCCAGGGAGTCTTGAAACTACTACTGCTCCAAATGGAACCGTAACTACTTACACCTACGACCAGTCAGGCAATGTTGTAACATCAACTGAATCAAGCTCCAATGGTTACACTGCAACTACTCTCAATGCCTATGATTCTTATAATCGCCTGATCTGTACAGTTGGGCCAGAAGAATACTCAAAACTTATAAGATGTCCAGCACTTTCTAGTTTCCCTACTCTTAGTTCACTAAATGGTACTACTAATCCAAATCCAGGTACAACACTTTACTTCTATGATCAAAATGGAAACAAGGTAGCCACCGTTTCCCCTACTGGTGGAACCTCAATTAGTACTTTCGATGCCTTAGGCAGGGCCTATTGCACAATGACGCCAACCGATGTAATTACTTATCTAAATGACTCAGGACCTACAACCAAATATCCGTTTGCCTGCCCTGCCAGCGAACCCACAACGCCTCCAACAACCCCTCCGAGTGCAGCACCAGATGACACCACTTCATATTTTGGTGGAAATGGAAATGTGATTGCTTCTGTGTCTGACTTGGGTGCACTTACCACGAATACTTATGACAGCGCAGGAAACAAAACTTCGACAAAAATTCAAAGTGGGTCCTCAGGTGTTCCAGATGAGATTACCTATTCCAGCTATGACGCTGATAATAGAGTGCTGGCCACATGCAGCGACCCATCCGGGCTAACTACTGGGGATGGTCCTGGAATCTGTGCCAAACCATCTGGAACTGAAGATTCTGAAACATTAAATTACTATGATCCAAGTGGAAACCTTTACTGCACCCAAAGTTCACTGCAGATAAAGGTCTCTGGGGCAAAATGCAGTGCGTGGACATCTAGTTTCATTAATGCTAATTTAAATACGATTGCCACAAGTCTTTCAGGACCTGCTAGCTACTCATTCAGAGACGCATCAGGTAACTCAATTGGCTCTATTGAACTTGTCTCAGGTGGGGTTAATTCTAATCAGGCAAGGATCACTCAAGCCTCAAGTAATCCAAATGGAAATGCCTTTTGTGGTGTCACCCCTCAAAATTCAAATACCGGTGTTGTTTGCGGTGGATTCTTAGATCAGGTCGGTGCATCGAGTTGTACTTCTAGCTACTGCGTGCTAGGTGGCGCTACTTCTAATGGAGCAGAGATTGCTATTCATGAGGGATCTGGGAGCAGTGTGATACTTGCTCTGATTCCAACTGGGATTAACTCCGTCTCATCAATATCGTGCCAAGCAAGTACATGTTTGGCTACTGGTACATCTGCTTCAGGCGGACCAGTAATGCTCTACTCGTCAAATGTCGGGGTCCAAGGCCAAGTAGCAAGTTTTACATCAGTTATTATTCCATCTTCAATTACCGGACTCTCCAGTGTTTCATGTATCACGGTTACAACTATTTACTGTGTTGCCATTGGCATTAATTCAAATGGGTCAGCAGCTATTTATTCAAATGGTGGTACTAGCTGGAATGAGAATGACCCGGGGTTAACTAATGCAGCTGGCATTTCGTGTGTTATATTTTTCAACTCTCCATTTTGTCTTACATCTGGCAAGAACTCAAGTAATTCACTAGTGGTTAGCTATTATTCATTTAGCAATAATTCTTGGACTAACGCATCCACACTTCCCGCATCAGCTACTTCGACAAGTTCGCTAAGTTGTCAAGTTTGGGCCTCTTTTGTCTGCATGGTAGTTGGCACCACCTCAAGTGGCAGTGCCCTATTTTATGATACCGGTACAGCGGGAACTCAACAGACACTCCCAACCGGTATTACTGCTATTACGGGAATCTCATGTACCTTAACCCAAAACTTCTGTGGAGCTACTATGGTGGGTGCAAACGGAGCTACTGTCATGACAACCACAGATGTGGCAAATTCAGCAGATTGGACATCACAAAGTACTCCAGTTACTCCATACTCGTATGATTCGATTTCATGTGTTGCTACAACTTGCCAAGAACTAGGTCTTATGACTGGAGGAACTGCTATTGGATTTAATGGACCCACTAGCCAAGAGTTCTTCCCCGATGCAGTTCCAGGGGCATCAACTTCATTTTCATTTCAAGATCCTAATGGTTCATATTCAATATCGATGGATCCGGATTCTAATCTGACAACTAAATATACGAATCTCACAGGCACTATCTCGACTACGACAGATGCTTCAGGCAATACAACAACTACCTGCACTTACGAAGCTACCACCTGCGGTGGCTCATCAATAAGCCCACCATCAGGTGATGGCTCACCTTCTATGACCTACGAAACAATAACTCCACCTAACTCAAGTGATCCCTCTGGTTTAGTCACAACCTATACCTACCTCTCTGGTGGGTTAACAGATACATTTACTACCCCAGGAGGGGTAACTACTTATTCCTATAACCCAGATGGCACAATGGCTTCTAGGACCGTTACAAATAATTCCGGTTACGCTGCGGTCCCAAATGTCACTTATACATATAACTCAGATGGCTCAAGGGCTTCCATGACAGATGGAACTGGAACTACCACCTATTCCTATGACACAGCTGGGAATCTCCTAACCCAAAGCTTCACTGCTGGATCTGGGTCTAATTTGAGTTCATACAATGGTTCTAATGGAACCAGTCCACTTTCCTACACTTATTATCCGGATGGCAAGATCGATACAGTCAACTACCCGATCTATGGCCCGTCAATGACCATAACTAAGCCAAAAGCTACTTATATTTATGATGGAGCAGGGAATATGGCTTCCGTGAGTGATGGGTTAGGGACTGCACCTGGAAATACCATATCCTTTACCTTTGACGGGAACGGGAATCTAATAACTCAAACCACAGGATCGGGATCAACGCTCTCAAGTGCCAATTGGACCTATGATAGTGGAAATAACATGATTTTAAATTCTGATTATGCACAAGGTATTACTTCAGGAGGACCAAGTCCCGCTGGCATGACAAAATCAAGTTCCACACTTTCACCTTCAAGCACTACTATTTCTTCCCGTTTGAGTTCAGGTTATTTTGGACTACATTCGACAAAATTATCCACCAATGCTATTCAGCCGTCCTGTAGCCCAGGAGCTGTTTCTGCAACTCAGGACATGGGCAATTCACTGGCCGGGTCTAGAAACCAAAATGGTCAACTAACAAATGACTACATGGAAATATCCCAGGTCTGTGGAGGATCTATGACTGGGAATCAGTACTACAACTATGACAGTGCCTCCAAAGTGTCCTATGAGGGAACTACCGCTCAAGGATCATCACCTTCCAACTTTTGTTACCAAGGAAACGGTGCTCTCACATATTTCACGGCCAATAACACTTCTAACAATCCACAGAGCAATGTAACAAGTGTGAACCCAGCATCTGAGTTAACTTCAAATTCATCTCCTGGAAGCTCTAATAGCCCATGTAGCAACCTTGTAGGAAGCACCAGCAATGTAAATACCTATACTTATGACTCACTGGGAGACAGAACTAGTACTGCATCTGGAACTAATACCTACTCCTATGGCTACAACGCCCTCGGAGGGATGACCAGCTACACATCAGGTAGTACTACAAATAACTTCTCGTATTCAGGAGATGGCTTAGAAATAGCAGGCCAGAATGGAACTTCAACCACACAGTTAACTTGGGATTCAAGTAGTTCAATGGCCAATATAGTCACAGATGGAGTTGATGACTATATATATGGTCCATCTGGCACACCGGTTGAGCAGATAAATACCACCGAGGCTCAATCAAGTGGAAATAATTCAAGTGATAACCCAACATTTATGTCTTTCACTCCTGATATTTCATCCTGGCTGATTACTAATACCCATGGGTATACAGACAATGTGTATAGGTATGACGCATATGGGAACCTGACAGGCGGAATACCAGGATCTGTATTTGGCTGGCAGGGCCAATACCTGGCACCAGTTGGGAGTCCAAATTACTCAGGGTTCGACTACATGCGAGCTAGATACTACGAC
Organism: Acidimicrobiales bacterium; assembly: GCA_013044465.1. Taxonomy (GTDB): domain Bacteria; phylum Actinomycetota; class Acidimicrobiia; order Acidimicrobiales; family JABEUL01; genus JABEUL01. The sequence goes on along the minus strand of JABEUL010000030.1, from coordinate 1,171 downwards.
CCAACCACCGGAGTATTCACATCGATGGACCCTCTCTACTTATCCACAGACCAGGCATATTCATATGCTACAGGTGATCCTGTGAACTCAAGTGATCCGAGTGGGATGGGAGTTGGTATAGACCTTGGGTTCGGCTGTATTGGTGACTGTGGACCCAGTGGATCCAGTTACTGCGCATTTGGCCACACTAATGATTCAGATCCAAATAGTCCTTGCAATGGTTCAGATGCAGCTCAATTTGCATTAAACAATCCGGTAGGACTTGGACCAGTAACTAATACGGTCGAGAGTCTTTACAGCTGTCTAAACAGCTCATCCTGGAATGCTGCCGTAGAGAATTGCGATCCCGCATTTGGCATATTGATGAATGGAAGAGCTGTATGGAATGGATGGTCAGATCCATGCGTGTCTTCTTGGACTGAAGCTGGAAACATACTTCATACCGGGGAGTCAGTTGTAGCCACAGTTGCGTTTGCTTATGGACTTGAACAAGCGGGTGCTGCTGGGATAAGTAAATTTGGTAGCGGAACGGGAGAGTCGGCTAGTACTGCAGGAGGGGGAGCTGCTACTGGGCCAGGCAACGGGATAGGTCCTGGGGCCGCAAGTGTGAATGACCCAGCTTTCGGAGGCGGGGCCCCCTGGGAGCTCACCCGAGAAGGCGCTTCGTCTGTCGTCCGAGGAGGCCCATTCAATTCGACGTTTTACGAGAGCGCTTCCGATGGAACCTGGTGGACTCGAGATCTTGCGGGTCATGGCGGTTCGGCCTTCAAGGTCTATGAGGCAACACCCCAGGGTCTGCAATGGATCGTCGATGCTAACCAATATGGAGATTACATCAGCGGCAAGTGGAAGGGCGATACCGGATACTTCATACCCTGGTCCCAGCTGGGTCGAGGTTAGAATGATCGATTCAGCCGAGGAATTTGTCCGATTGCGCAATAGTACGGACCCGGCGGCTTACAACCGCGCAGCCAGGGAAGAAGCTCCGCTTCAAGTCTGGCATGACCTTATTGAACGGTTCCCTGAATTCAAACTGTGGGTGGCGAACAATAAGACCGTACCTATGGAAATCTTAGAGATCCTGGCCAGCGATCCCGATGGCACGGTCCGCTTAATGGTGGCAGCTAAGAACAAGCTTACTTCCGATATTCTCGAGAAGCTCGCTTTTGAC
>JABEUL010000003.1 GCA_013044465.1 Acidimicrobiales bacterium | reverse complement strand
GCCACCGATAGCACTTCACCAGACGCTTTAGGTCCCATCAAATAAACCGAAGGGTACTTCATGGTCAGTCTCGAACCAATATTGCCGTCAATCCACTCAACTCTCGCCTCAGCTTCTGCCCGAGCTCTTTTTGTCACTAAGTTATACACATTGTTTGACCAGTTTTGAATAGTCGTATAGGTAATACGAGCACCTTCTAGTGCAACTAGTTCAACCACAGCTGAATGGAGCGAGTCGGTTGAATAAACAGGTGCTGAGCATCCTTCAACGTAGTGAACTTGCGAGCCTTGATCAGCAATAATAAGAGTTCTTTCGAACTGGCCCATGTTTTCAGCATTAATACGAAAATACGCTTGAAGAGGCAGCTCTACGTTTACTCCAGGAGGCACATATATAAAGGATCCCCCGGACCAAACTGCCGAGTTTAGGGCGGCAAACTTGTTGTCACTCGGTGGAATCACTTTGCCAAACCACTTCCGTACTATATCTGGGTAATCTCGGACAGCACTGTCCATGTCGGTAAAGATAACTCCTTGGGCAGCTAAGTCATCTCGGTTCCGATGATAAACAACCTCAGACTCATACTGAGCAGTCACTCCTGCTAAGTATTTTCTCTCTGCCTCTGGAATTCCTAGTTTTTCATAGGTATCTTTGACAGAATCAGGAAGTTGATCCCACGAATTCACTTGCTTTTCGGTTGGCTTGATATAGTAAAAAATATCTTGGAAATCCAGGTCAGGCATGTTTCTTGCAAACCAATCGACCATTGGTTTCTCACCAAAGCGCTTTAGCGACTTCAGCCGAAACTCCTTCATCCAATCAGGCTCTTCTTTCATCCATGACATCTCTTTAACTATCTCTTCGTTTAGACCCTTTTTGGGCTTAAACACATAGTCTTCTTTGTCACTCCAACCTAATTGGTATGGCCCAACTCCAATGGGGGTACTAGTCATTTTCGTTACTACTCCTCACAAGGACTGTGATTTTACCTTGAAATTCAAAAAGACTGTCAATGCACAGGCTTTCTCCATAAGTCGCACTTTTTCTCCGTTTAAACAATAAGGTGTGATTAATTTCCACTATCTACATAGTAACATTTATTCTGATGGGTTAGGCCTATTTAGAACTTCCAGTACTGCCTGGGTCAGATCTAACTCATTTGAGACGGGAAATGGGGTAGCCCAAGACTCTCTATTGGATTCTAGCTCAGCATTTTTATCCATAATCGAGAGTTCCAAATGGAGATTTTGGTCCCAATTTAGAGGAATTCCTACAAAATACGTTGATCTTTCTCGGTTTCTATAAAGAGCCATTCCTAGTACTTTTTTTTGATCTAGCGCAATCTCACCAGATCCGAGTGACGAAAAACACCACTGGGGCCATGAATTGGGCGCATTATTCCTTTTCTCATTTATTACCAACCTGCCCTTTAGCGCAGGCAAAGCCATCTCCATTGCCTCAAGCAAAATGCCGCCCATTAAATTCAATTCCAATGCTGGATCCTCTAGAGTTTTGTTTTGTTTCCAATAAGTCAGCTCGAACCATAAAAAATTCCCAGGTTCAACAATTACCGCCGAGCCGCCCCCTTTTCGTCTAGCAAGCCTAAAACCAAGTTTCCTAGCCTTCAAAATATCTATGTCTTCTACTTTTTGATTTTTTCCAAAGACAATAAGAGGTCCAGATGGCCTGACCTGAAATAGCGTGTTTTTCCCAACCTCAGGCAAAGCGGAGTTGGAATTATCTGTTGCTCCAAGCGTCCAATACACTACTTCTCCAAAAATACGTCACATCGAGAGATCATCCATACTCCAAATCAAAAGTGAATCAATCCCCGGTTCCTCGTCCAAATATTACCTTCACAAAATAGTTTACTTTCTCAGTAATGGTGAAAGTATGCATTCCTCTCCACCTTCACTTCAAAGGGCCAAAACTATAAAAGAGTACCCGTTGAAGACCATTGGATCAAACAAGCTGCACTACTTGGAATCCAAAAGTGAAGCAACGAGATCGGAATCCTCATCTATCGCATTGGAGATTGCCGAGGCTCCATTTTGACCGAAAGCCAAGGGCGCCCACGTATCAAATTTCTCACGGGCTACAGTAATTGGCGAGACTTTGATATTGCCTGCCCCTCCTTTAGGAACATCTGCTTGCGCGTGAAGCGTTTCACCGTTCTTTAACTTCACGTCAACAATTGCCGGAAACGTCATCTTGAAGTTTTGAGTTGCAAGATCTCCCATGAGTTCATTCTCTCCTGTTCCACTTTCCAAATTAAAATTCTTTAGCCTGTTCCATGACATCTGGAGAACCTCTGGGATCGTGGAAACCAGTCCCGACATCTCGCCAAAGGAAAGCTTGAAACTGGAGTGGTCAGAGTGGATCTTTCCTATGGCAGCCACAAGCTTTTTTTTGTCAACTTCACCTAGAATGCCTCCGATAGGCAGTATTTGAACAAAGGCATCGGCTGTTTTCTTCGTGCAGCTGAAGTCGTGTTGCAAAGTGGTTTTCCTTGAAAGTGATGCAATTGCATCGGAGTTGTCTAGAAGCCACTTTGCATTGATTTGGTTGGGCGTAAGCTCACCGGCTATCAAAACAGTGGCCACATTCAAAGGTATAGAGAAATTCACGGTTACAGGAGTTGGATTAGATGAATAACCTGACGACATCGCATTCATCCCACAGGTCATGATTCCGGCCTTGACTATTACGGAGTCCACCGAATCGGCTCTTAGCCCAGATTCGGTCAATTCAAGAAGTGCGTCTACGGCAGTGTCAATGTAGGCACATCCTGGATACATCTTCGCTGACATTGTGCGAGTTGCCCACGACTTGCCAAGACTGTTAAACATCGAAGTCAATGGGGCATACGAGAATGCTTCAAAAAACCCATGAGGATGCTCGAGTACATCTAAAGGACCCGTTACACTACTAGCACCAAGACGGGCAGCTCTTAGGCCCACAAGTATTGGTTCTGCCGCAGTTATTAGCTTGGTATCTGGTGCCATGAACCCCGGTGCCGTAGGCCTTGGGGCTGCTGTGAGAGAGATTGCGAGGGAGTTTGCAAGTTGTTTTTCATCCAAACCAAGCATCCGCCCCGCAGCCACTGCAGTTGCTCCTGCATGGATAAATGACCAAAGCTGACCATTTAGTGGTCCCAAAAGACACGCTCCACCAAGGCGAGCACCGATCTCATTGGCGATCACTTGGTTCACCAACTGCTCTTGGACATCTGTCCCTGTTTCACAAGATAAAAGAATCGGAACCAACACTGACGAATGTCCAGTGTGACCGAAGCAAATATAGTCGTCAAAATCCAGTGCTATCGATTGAGCGGAAGCAGCATACAGAGCATCTTCAACCGAAACCAATGGAAATGATTCATCGCTTAGAAAACTACCAAAAAGAGGCGCATTTCCAGGTCTAGACCAAGTCTTCACGGCATTTAGAATGCGCTTGGAAGCATCGTCGTTTATTGAAGAAGCCACAGAAGCTATTACCGAACGCCTTTGAGCTCTGAGCAACTCTACGACATCGACAGGAATATCTTCAAAACACAGGGACCTAGCCCAACTAGCAATGCTCTCAATTACTGTCACGTCACCATTGTGACCTTTGTCTGATGGATCTCGCAAACTCGGCACCAAGATTTCACTTTGGCTTAATTGAGACCATTGGATAAACAATTGTCGATTGAAAGTTATTTATAAACTTCTTCATGGTAATTCGCGTCTAATTACATTTCTTGCCACAATCCGACGTTGAATCTGTTATGTGCCTTCAACGATATCTATTGCTTTCACGTCACGTTCTAGTTTCTTCAAAAGAGTGTCAACTGCCAAACCGGCAGCTCGTTGCCTAAATATCGAAAACAGCCCATCACGTTGTGCAAGCGTTGCCAAAAGTTCCACTGGCGGGCCAGCGATATGTGATCCCAGTTAAGGAAAGGTGAGACTCGCTAAGTAGCTTCATCAGCTAAGCGGGAGCTGTCACTATTGATTGACGAAAAAGGTACCACCGCTTCCGTATTTGGTTGCGTTGGATCGTAATGTATGGCTTGGGAATTTGTGTTTCGTCTTTCCTTAGATAGACCCGGCGTAAACGATGGTTTTTCAGGGCGCGAGGGAAGCGTGAAAAGGGCAATAACTGCTGCAACTACAACAACCACAGCACCTACAATCAAACCTTGATCCATTCCAGAAATGAATGCGCTCCTCGAAGCCGATGCCAACGCGCTACCCTGTTGGCCTCCTACAATTTTCGCTACTTCTAAGGCTCCGCCAAGTGAGCCTTTAATAGCTGAGAGAGCAGGGGCCGGGATGGTGTGGCCTTTTAGATCCCCAAGAATTATTGCTTGGTAACGAGTCGCAAGTATTGAACCGATAACTCCCACCCCAAGGGCGCCGCCGAGTTGCATAACCGAGCTATTGGCAGCAGAGCCCACTCCCGTACTTTCTCGTGGAAGGGATCCCATAATGGACTCTGTTGCGGGAGGAAAGGCTAACCCAGCACCAATCCCCACTACTATCATCCCAACAAGAGCTGTTCCATAAGTCGAACTTGGGGTAGTTGTGGCTAGATAGAAAAGACCTGCCGCCACACATAAAAGGGCAAGTGTCACTACAACTTTAGAACCCAATATTCTATCCAGCACGGTTGAAATAGGTGCGGCAATACCCAAGACTATTGCAACAGGAAGAACTCTGAATCCTGCCCCCATTGCAGAGTACCCCAAAGAGAATTGGAGGTACTGGGTCATGACAAATAAAACGCCCATAAGCGTGAAAATAATCAAGGCCACCGAAACCATCGGGGCTGAAAACCTCCGCTTTTTGAAAAATGAAAGGTTGAGCATGGGATTTGCAGACTTTGACTCCCACATAATAAAAAGCCCGATAATTAAGAGCCCCCCTAACGTGGTCATAACTACTTCGAGCGAGTGCCATCCCCTATTGGGGGCTTCGATTATTCCCCAGAGAACAGCCGAAATACCCGCTATCGAAAGTATTACACCGGGCCAGTCGATTCTATGAGCGTCGATATTTTTTGACTCTGGAATTAGAATCAAGGCGCCTATGATTCCCAGAAGTGAGATTGGAACATTGACCAAAAAGACCGAACCCCACCAGTAGTGGGCAAGTAGCCAGCCTCCGACTATCGGGCCTACAGCAAGTCCAAAACCTTCGGTTCCACTCCAAATACCAATAGCCAATGCCCTTTCACCTTGACGCCGGTAGATGTTTGTAATGATTGCCAAAGTTGCCGGCATGATGCAGGCAGTTCCGATTCCCATTACTGCTCTACTTGCAATAAGCATGCCCACCGAACCTGAGAACGCCGATCCCAAAGATCCCATTCCAAATATTACGGTTCCGATAATCAACATGAGTTTCCGTCCGAATCTGTCACCTAAATTACCAGCAAAGATCAAAAGTCCCGCAGATACAATCGCATAGGAATCTACAATCCATTCGAGTTGAGTATTGGTGGCCTTTAAAACATTGACCAAAGTCGGAATTGCAATATTTAAAATCGTTGAATCGAGCGATACAATCACAAGTGTCAGGCACAGGACAAAAAGGCATGCACGCCTTCTTGCTCCAAGGACCGGAGCATCGATCGACGCCACATTTTGCTTTGCAACTCGCACAGAGTCAGTTTTCATTTTTCCCATTTGTCCCGTCCCTAATCTTGTGATGGGGGCAGATACCCCGCCTCTATTGCACGGCTATCCATTTCCGGGAGTTCCCACCAAATATCAAGTCCAAGATCCTTGGCCACAACGCTAGCTGCATTATATCCAGGCCCAAGGATTACCATTCCACCCGGATGGGTGCTGGCACCAGAAACATAGAAACCTTCAATTGGAGTGGAGCAGCTCGAACACTCTAAATTAGGTCGGTTGTAACCCATCTGAATCGACTGGTATGCTCCGTGTTTAATCCCTTCGCGTTTCATAGTCGGTAAATGAATCCAAAAAACTTTCGGATTCCAAGCCAACTCGATTCTTATATTGGACTCCACCAGATACGGGATGTGTCTAACACCTCTCATAATAGCTTTATCTCCATCTCTAACCACCTTAAATTCATGGAGTTTCCCCAGGAGTTCCAGCCCTGAAAGGGTTGCACGATTGATTCCTCAATTCGACCTCCTATCAAAATTCTCAGCAATTGCCGACGGCTCAATTTCGGGTTCAAATGTCCCATCAACGAGAGCGTCTTTTAGAATCCTGAATAGTATCCTCCGTCTCACAAGAACGCAAATCCGTTCTGCGTGCTCTAGGGCGGCACGCATCATTGTTTCAAAAATTTCCGGATCCGATTGGAAAAAAAGCTTTGGTTCAAAGTAACTGATCTCCCGATTTACAACTTCTTCCATTGCGTCACGGTAAATCACAAGGTCACTTAGCTTGAAGCCAGCTTCTTTGCTTAAACCGGCTCGCTGTAAACTTGAAAGAACATCGAGTAGCTCAACGCTCAGAGAGTCATAATTATTGTCTTCATCGAGACAAGTAAGTCCAAGTGATTCAAGGTCATCGAGGTCCTCTGCCTCCAAATCAGTCGAAGCGATGATCTCAGACCTGTTCTTTGTAGGTCCATCCGTCACTAGCACGGACAACAAAAGCACACCAGCTTCCCCGTTTTTTGCAATTAACATACGTGTGCCATCAACACCGTGCATTTGGATGATCTTTTTTGCTAAGGCGAGAGGAACGTGTCGCTCCTTTAGAACTCTGACTAATTTGATGATCTCCACGCTATTTGTGCTGTAATAAGCCATATTATGCGCGGTTTTAACCGGAGGAGGGATCATTGATAGGGCTACGTAATGGTGGATAGTTGCTTTTGTCGCCGACGAGGCCTTTGCCAGTTCAGCGATCGATAGATACCCCGGGGGTCTTCTTGAACCATATTGCACTACTTTTGCACCATCGGATTCCACAAACTTCACCAGTATCGTGTATCAGGTGATACCTTACACATCTCCACCCTAGGAACTTTGTCAGATAGCCGGATCAAAGTGTAGGGTCGGAAGTCCCAAAGTCAAACAGCTTCAACTCGTCTATTTTGGGGCAACGGAACCTTTGTCTTTCCTAGAAAGAGCCCCTTTTACTCATGCTTAATACCGTTGAAATAGTCCCTTAGCCACAACCGAATACGAGACTTGAATTCTGCCTAATCCCTGGCAGGCAGTTGGCCTAGTGATCAGAAGAAATTCAAGTGCTAGCATTCCAGCAAATGCGTATTGCTTTGTTAGCAAGATTTGTCGGCGTTTGCCTCTTGTTGGCAGTACAAGTATCATGCACTTCCACCGTGGTCAAACCCGCACTCCAAAACGGAAAATCTATGACCTTCTTCGTCAACGCAGTCACCGGATCAGATTCAGCAAATGGCCTGAGTCATTCAAAGGCATGGAAGTCTTTAGCTAAAGTCAACGCCACGACTTTTGCCCCCGGCGACAGTATTTTATTTGCCAAAGGTGATACCTGGATTGGCCAACTCCATCCTCTCGGATCAGGGAAATTCAATTCACCAATACTTATTAGCTCTTATGGAAATGGAGTAGCACCTGTAATTAATGGAGCATCCCTTCCCAAAGGTGCCGCGGTATTTCTAGAAAACCAGCAATACTGGACAATTTCGAATATTGACGTTATAAATAATTCAGATTCTGCAAATTTTGGAACACTCAAAGTTCCCGGCAATGCGCGAGAAGGTATTCTCGTGGAAGATTCGGGGGGAGGCGAATTGCAAGACATTACAATTTCTGGAGATTCAGTAAGTAACGTCAACGGATGTTTCGGTTGCCAAACGACAGATTCTCATTTAAATGGTGGCATTGTTATCGAAGCAACTGGAGCCAGAGACAGCTTCAATGGGGTAAAGGTGGTGGGAAATAATGTAAACCGAGTTTCCAGAAGTGGAATCGTGTTTTGGGATCAAAGTTATTACTCCACCAATATGTTGGAGGTTGATCAACCGGATTTAAGCACTAATGTCTCTATTTCTAAAAATAGCGTCTCTGATGTGGCCGGAGACGGCATAATTGTTTTCGGCGCTAGTAATGCAGCGATCTCAGCGAACACTGTTTCCAATGCTGCTCAAAAATCACTTGCGGGATCGACTGAGGCAGCCAGTGTGGGGATAATGACGACCAGGTCAATAGGCACCGTGGTAAAACATAACGAAGTCTTTGGCACCAAGACACAAACCACAGATGGAGAGGGAATAGATGTTGATCTGGGAAGCTATAGGACAACCGTGGAGTACAACTACAGTCACGATAATCAAGGCGGCTTCGTTCTGCTAATGGGTGGCTTCTCAAGTGACACAGTGGTGCGGTATAACTTGTCTGTCAACGATTCCTTCGGTGGGCTGAAAGGAATCTTCACTTTAGACAGTTCACAAACCAACACCGATATCTATAACAACACAATTTATGTTCCGCCCAACCAAAATGAAAACCCAATATTCTGCCAAAACTGTTCAATCATTTTGCCTACAAAATGGAGTTTTATCAACAACATAATAGAAAATTTTGGAACCGGCTCATATTTATTCCCCGGGAGTCCAGGAATTGAAATAAAGGCAAATGTTTTCTTTGGAAATCATCCACTTAGCGAGCCATACGACCCTTTGAAAACCACATCCAACCCAGATCTAATATCTCCGGGCGGTGAAAACCCAGGATTGAACCAGGCTAGCAACTACAGTCTTTCACTTACATCTCCGGATTTAAGCAACGGCTTGGTAGTGGCCAACAACGGAGGAGAAGACTTTTTTGGAGATCCTATATCCGCAGTTACGCATCCATCTAGAGGCTTTAAACAGGCTTAACTTAACCTACTTAAACACCTGTATTTATGAATATATAGCCGTCAATCTTCAAGGACCTCACGTTTTAGAGATACTCTGGCCGTCAACGCTCTTGCTGGATTTACTCAGGTTTAACTGTTTGCGTCACAATGGCTGGAAGTATCTTTTTTAACTCTTTTTATTTATTGTTAATTTTTCGAGATAGGTAGAAAACTATTACGTCGAGGTTGATCTAGTTGATCAATTACTTCAATAATGCCTTTATTTTCGCCAAGGACTAATCCAAGTAATTCACAAAGTCGAATTAATCTAAGGGCGCTATAGGCAAGTAGACACTCAGCAAGAGAGGATTTAGATATCTCCCAACTCCTTTAAGCTTTGTTTTGAAATAATCATCACATTCGTAATCTTCGATTCTCCAACCTGAGAATAGCGGTGCTTCAGATCAACACAACATAGATCAGCAATATTTGTGCCGTACTCTTTTTGCAAGTGCCAAAGTGTCAGCTAATCACATTTATGACTAGATCCCAACTTCTTTTATTTAAGGTTTCATTTCTACGGTAACTCAATAGAGACGTATATCCTCGATCTTGGTAACTGGCTATTCCTAGTGGACTTTTGAAGGCAATGCCTCTAGGAGATTCTTTCCTGGTCATCGCTCTTGAAAAACCGACGATCAGCCTATTATGGTTTTTTTCTTCCAATAAATAAAACATCTAGCATTTGGCAACATTGGAAATCGCACCAAAGTCAACACATTTCTCTTAATTAATTCGCTAATCCATATTTTCATGCGCACTATTATATGAAGCTGGTAAAGCCACAATTACTTAGGAAATTTTCAATTTGACGACGTTATCAGGCTATGTTGGTAAGAATGAGTACAAAACGCTGGTGGACCTTCATACTCGCAATATGCGCCTTGGGATTTTCACTTCGCGTTGTGCTAGTAAATATTGATTCCGCACAACAAAGCAATTATCTGAATGATGCTTACATCTATTATTTTGAAGCTTATGCGAACGCCGATGGTCACCTGAGCACTGCATACCAGTGTCTCTTAATGCTGCCCAGGAGCGAACAACCCCCCTTAATCCACCAAATTATGACTACTGGACAGGGTCCAGAAATGTCGCAATCTTTAATAAATCAAATTACAGCATCGCTTAACATCCCGAAATCGCAAATTTGTAACACTCGCTTTTCTCAATTCCCCCCTGTCACGTCATTAATATATTCGATTCCAATTCTGCTCGGCTTTAACTCCATTAGTGACATCCTCGACTTTGTCGCCTTACTGGGAGCTTTGACAATTCTCATAACTGCCCTTGCCGGGAGAAAGGCATTCGGAAATCTAGTCGGGTTGATATCTGCAATTTTGGTGGCGGTTAGTCCGCTCTTTTTCTCTTTTGATTTGAGAACCATGTCTGAACCAGTTGTTCAATTAAATTTCGCGTTTTTGATCCTTTCAGTAGTGTCCTTTGTGAAGCGTCAGACATATATATCGGCTATATTTATCGGCATTTGTATGGGGCTTGTGCTCTTGACAAGAGGTGAGAGCATTCTCCCTGATGTTGCTTTGATTTTGATTTTGATGGTGGCTACTTGGAAGCATCGAAAGGATGCATTGTTGAATGGCATATCAAAACTAGGAGTCATTTTAGTTTCATTTGCAATATCACTTTCTCCATGGTTAATTGCTACTTACAGTCAATTTGGCACTCCGATTATCTCAACAGATGGGGGAAGTGCTTTAGCAGATTCAAACTCAATACGTACCTTTTATGGCGATTCAACAGGTGGATGGATTGCTTTCAGCACAAGCAATGTGCAATTAGCGAAATCTAAAAACTACGATAATGAAATTTCTCAGTACGACCAAAAACAGGCACTTTCCTTCCTTTCGCATCATTTGAGTCGCTGGCCCTCAGTTGTGGCAGTGAGATTCGGCCGTGAGTACTTTGTCTCTTACACCAGTTCGCAGGTGGGATTTTTGCACGGTTTCGACAACTGGCCGTACTGGATCATTTACTCCTATGCAGGCTTCCTTTGGATAATGACAATACTTGGAATTTATGGATTCATGCTGCTTTGGAGAGCCCGCGAGCGTCAACTCGCGTCTATACTTATGCTGCCGATAGTTGCAAGTAATTCAGTTTTAGTAATGATATATGCAACTCCTAGAATTTTGGCAGGCTCATTTGTTGCTCTAACTTTGCTTGCATCTTTTGGGATTAAAGAATTATTTACAAAACTCTCACAACATCGCAATGTTGAAAATTCGACCATATAGTTCTACAGATTTTCTATATGAAAATTTAGTAGTTACACAACTTACCATTAATTCTGCTTTTGCTTGGGAAGGGTTGATTGCCAACTCCAACATTCTAGATATTCAAAAAAATCGTGCAACTTGAAATAAGGCTTCCCTTCGGCTTCAGTTATCCAAAGTAGTTGGCACCAATTTATAGGCCGATGGGATTCGTTCAATTTAAATTCTAAGCACTAAGAGGAGCCGGAGCTCCTAAATAGGGTGCCCAGTCCTCACGATTGCCATTAGATGCCCTAATATACCACCACCTGTCCCTCGGTTGATGCGGTGTTTTTTTGAGCACAAAACCTATTTCATGAGGAAGCCTGTCTTCCTTTTTTGTATTGCAGGCCCTGCAGGCTGCTACTACGTTGTCCCAGGTGTGAGGACCACCTTTTGCCCTTGGGATTACATGATCAATACTCTCGGCCGGCCCTCCACAATATTGGCAGCGATAGTCATCTCTTGTGAAAACAGCTTTTCTTGTCAATGCCATTGAAGACAGATATGGCACTTTGACCCGATAGGCCAGCCTGACTACAGATGGTTCGGGAATTTCGTTCCTGGCGGAGTGAAATCTTCTCCCAGTAGTGTGTAAAAGTTCGGCTTTTTCTTGCATTACAAGAACCACCGCACGCCTGGATGCCACTACACCCAACGGTTCATATGTGGCATTTAAGACTAATACTCTCGACTGCCCGACAAGCGAGTTTTTTGGCGCAAAAGACTTTTCGATGCCGTTTTCATGCACATTATTGACCCGGTGACTCCTATCAGGCATCGACTGTCACCTAGACCACTATCGGTATCTTATTTCTCATGAGGTTCATATCCAAGAATTTACCCTCTCTTACACCACTCAAGAAAGGATATCGTATCTTGAGGTAAAGGGCGGTTATTTGGATCGCCAAATGCCGTTTCCATCCGGAATTTAATCCATTGCTTATCTGGAAGTGGAAGATATGGTTTTTTTTGCCACCAGCTTGTGGGAACTAGTGAAAAAACCTGTACAAGGGAGACTATCCACAGATCTGGCCTTTTCAGAACTGCAAGAAAAGACTTCCTTAACCATTTTCTCCTTGGGTAGCTATTGTCACCTAACACTTTATCCATTTAGTCGCCTAATCCAAAATCACTCTTCAAGTTGACCCAGCCTCAAGTCCAGACCAGCCAACAGACATCGCACCAATAAGTGGGCCACTGTCGAGTAATCCACCTGGACGAATAACTATGTCTTTGGAGAAATCCAATCTTGCCCTTTGTCTTGCCTCTTTATTAGCTGCACTAAAGAAAATTTCACCATACCCCAAAGCCACCGAACCAGCTACTAAAACAAGGTCCAAATCAAGAAGGTTTGACACACTGGCAACAGCCCTTCCCACCATTGTTCCACATCTCTCTTTAATTTCATCCGGAGCATCCTTGGGTTCAACACCTGTAATCGCATAAACTGCAGTTCCAGAGGCCTCGGCTTCTAGGCAACCAAATGCTCCGCAGCCACACTGTCTCCCAGTTGGCTCAACAATAATGTGACCAATATGGCCAGCGTTTCCCAAACGGCCGTCTAAAAGCTTGCCATCCAGTACTATCCCACCTCCCACCCCTGTGGAGACTACCATTGCCATATAATCGAGCTTGCCCAGTGCTCCACCCTTCCAACCTTCGCCAAGAGCGAGTGCTTTAGCATCATTATCAACAAAAACTGGAAATGGCAGTTTGGATTCAAGCCTGGATTTGAGCGGGAACTGCCTCCAAGCAGCAATATTAACTGGGGAAACTATTCCTTTGACCCTGTCCATCGGCCCGCCACAACCCACGCCGCAACAGGCAAAATGATCTGAAATGGACCGATCGGAGATGTCAAAGCTTAAAGTGCCCATTACATTTTGAATCAGCTTTTCAACTAAATCAAAAATCTCCTCCGGATCCTTGGTTTTTGGCACTGAATGCGACTGTTGTGAAAGTATTTCCCCGTCACTATTTCCAATCCCAACTGCTATCTTAGTTCCCCCTATGTCAACCCCTAAGGCCAAATTTCCCAAACCTTGCCCCTATTCAGGATGCTGGAATCGGTCTCGAAGCTTCTGCTTTGCCTCTGACATGGCGTCAGGTATTCCATGATCCCTTAGCGACTTATGGACGTCATACCAGCCAGCTTTGCCCATCCGCCGAAGGTTCCGCTCAAACCAAAGAGCCGCAAATAGCATCACTAAAAATCCCGTAAAAGAAAGCGGAATAGACCTAGGGAGAAAATAGATCAAACCAACCAGCCCAGCCGCAAAGGCAATTCCGGCCCAGATTAGATTACGCCCAGCATGTTTGTAGACAGTCTCACTACCGACTCTATCTACAAAGTCCCTATCTTCATGGTAGAGATTCTGCTCCATCTCGTGGAGGATTCTCTGCTCTTCGTCACTTAAAGGCACACCTATATAATCGCGCAAATTTTGGGAGTTTACAACAGCACCTGCCAATGATCCCTTCTAAACTTCGAAATTCTCACAAAAATGCCGAATTACTTTGATATAGAGGCTTTCTGCAATACGATTAGCTGGTCAATATGTGGGCAAAACGAAGCAATTTTGCCAAATTTCACTATCCCCACTGATTGTCTCCATGTTCTTTGGCCTTAAGTGAATTCGACCCATTAATAGAAGCCGGTCCTAGCGAATTTAGGCCATATTTAGCTCTAATCTCATCTATTGCCTCAATTAGACCATATGAGCCTTCAGATTCCAGATTTGTATCCTCGAATGAAAGCTGATCTTCGATACCTTTGGTCTCCAAAAGACCACTAGCTCCGATTCCAATCAATCTGATTCCCGAGGACACGTCGATTTGAGAGAGAATTGATCTAACTTCTTTTAGGAAAGTTCGTGGGTCATTACTCGGTGAAGCAAATTTCAATTGCCTTGAAATCCTCGTGAAATCACTATATTTAAGCACTAATACCACTGTGGTTGCTCTGTAGTTACCAGAGCGTAGCCGCCTTGTGACGGCATCACAAAGCCTAACTAGATGAATGTCAAGTGACGAATGTGAATCTAAATCAGTACTAAACGTCTCTTCATGTGAAATGGATTTAATTTCTGACTTTGAAACCAGTTGCTCTTGAACTTCGCCTGACGTGATGCTTTTTAACCATGCTGCCCTAGCTAAACCAAATTTAGACACCAATACCTGGTAATCAACTCTTGACAGTTCCTCCACTGAGTGAATTCCCATTTTCGTCAAGCTCGCAGTTGTAACTGGTCCAATGCCCCAAATCTCGCTGACTGGCAACGAAAACAAAAACTTTTTCTCATCACCTCCCCCAATCTGATAAATACCATCTTCAAAGTATCCGATACCAGGAACTCTTTTCGCATTTGGCTTTGCCTTTTTGCTGGCTAACTTGGCGACCAGTCTTGTTCTTCCGATTCCGACGCTGCAGTTAAGACTTAGCTGACTATAGATTTCTCGCCTAAGGCTCCTGGCAATTTCTAGTGAACTTCCAAAAAGTAGGTGAGCCCCACTTACATCCAAAAACGCCTCGTCTAATGCGATTGGCTCGATAAATGGCGAGTAAGTCTCAAACACTAAATGGAGCTTCTTACTTAACTCTACGTAGCGTTTATAACGTCCAGGCAAAAATACCCCTTGTGGGCAAACTTTCCGAGCTCTAAACATTGGCATCCCGGACCTCACTCCGAATGCTCTGGCTTCGTATGTACAAGCGGCCACCACTCCCCTTGATCCAGTCCCTCCCACAATTACTGGTTTTCCCTTTAGCGACTGGTCATCAAGTATCTCTACGGCGGCAAAAAAAGCATCCATGTCGACATGGAGGATATTTGGTTCATCCACTCCCGAAGTGATTTTTGGACTATTGAAGTTCTCCATAAATTGCCTTCATAAAGTTGCCTGACTTAGGAGATCTAAGCGCTAACCAAACCTAACCTTGCGAAAACCTTCGCCATATTGAAAGCCAACTTTCTGCCCAAACTCTCTCCCACGTTGGCGAATCACATCTTCTACCCAGCGAGGATTCGGGCCAATCTGCGATTCGTGACAACTTACTGCTTTTGCCTTGACTTCGACTTCTGCGGTGATATCAATGCAAATATCTGGCTCTAAAGTCCCAGTCATTAGAGCTAAGGGAACACTGTGCATCTCCCCGCTCTCGGGAAAATACAGTGGATTTGCAGCCGATGGCGAAGCGGCATCTAAAGTAGCCCAGCCCACCATCCTATGATCGCGATGATTGTAATAGGCCTGCCCGAAAAATATTGCAGTGGGATCAGGACAAATTAAAACATCGGGCCGATGGAACCGAATAATCTCGACCAGTCTTCCAATTAAATTTCGATCGGCCTCTATCTCTCCATCTGGAATGCCCAAAAAAATAGTTTCTTTTATTCCAAGGCACTCAGATCCCCTTATCGCTTCATCCTTTCTTGTATTTTCAAGCTGAACTAAATCAGTCAGAGGGTCGTTATTCCCCTTGTCTCCCTTTGCACAAACAATCAACGTCAGTGATGAACCTTCAGACGCCCATTTAGCTAAAGTGCCGCCACATGCCATCTCTGCATCGTCGGGATGTGCAAAAATTGCCATTGCGCTATGTGGGATCTCGCTATAAATATCTGGCATCATACATCGTCCTTTCTTCTTCGGCGGTGTTTTGGCTGAGTTGTCTTTTCCAACATCATCACCTCTCTTTGAAAATCAGCAAGGCCGGTAAAATCCTTATAGACACTGGCAAAGCGCATATACGCTACTTGGTCGAGCTGTGCTAAACCCTCTAGAATCAAAACGCCGATCTCACTACTTTGTATGAGGGAACCCTTGGCCCGAACTTTTTGCTCCAACTCATCCACGAGCCTCTCAAGATCTGCCTCGGTAATTGGTCGGTTTTTACACGCCGCACGAAGTCCGCCTTCGACTTTCTCACGCAAAAAAGGTTCCCTTTCTCCAGATCTTTTCAGAACTCTTAGGGCACCTTCACTACGTTCAAAAGTAGTAAATCGAAAATGACAACCTAGACACTCACGTCGCCTTCGGATGGCATTCCCATTTTCTGCGGGTCTTGATTCGACAACTTTGTCATCGTCTAGCCCACACATTGGACATCTCATTGTAACAATAAGACTATTTGAGAAAACGCTACTCATACAACATTTGAAGGAATCTAACCAACTCCTTCCCGTCTAGGAACCAATTGAAACTCTAGACTCCAAAAAATGCAACTTATTGAATTTTTCAAACGGCTAGTCATCTAGCGCTAGATGTACCCAATTAAAACAGGGTCGCTATTTCAAGACTATCTGTTGACCTGGATCTATTGGTTTCCCGCCCGTGGCTGAATTTAGCAAATCCACTAGGGGCCTAGGGTCTTTACCAGGCTCGACTCTTTGTGCAATGCTCCAAAGTGTGTCACCTGGTTGAACAGTAATTACCAAAGGGTGGCTAGGTGAGACATTTGGTGGAAGGGCCGATGGATCCAACCTGGCAAATGGATTGAAAACCACCAAAAAAACACCAATTGCGACTAGAACAGCTGCATTCCTAAAAAATGCGGAGCTCCTAATCCATGCAGTTTGCACCCCAATGCGAGGTCTGGCACCATTAACTTCTCGGTAGTCAACTCTCCTAGTATCGACATTTGGAGATCTCAGTTCTGGGAAATTCTGCCTAACTGGATAGTCATTAAAATGGCTTCCACCATGGATTATTCTAAAGTCTCTCGCCTTATCTAGACTGGGATTAGGTAAGACTTCAGGAGCAGCTTGGCTAATATCTAAGGCAAGGGAACCAAAGGTCAATGATTCCCCAAAGCGATCCCTATTCCATTCTGCACACCCAATAGGAAGTGCACGCTTTTTTTCTATACCAGTCACCTTGCCTCCTTAAGTAGAGTTGCCAATGCCGCTTCGCAAAGGCGATTTTCCATATATAACACGGACATATGTTCGATTGTAACACAAAAAGAACGCTTGTTCGCTATTTATGTGAACATTTGTTTCGGAACATATGTTTGTTTTTTTTCTCCATACGTAGTAGAATCTACAAATCAGCAAATGAAAGGGCGATCCTTGAGAGAAAAACTAACTCCTAGAAGAAAAGATATCCTCAGCTTTATTTCAGAGTTCCTGGAGGAAAAAGGCTATCCCCCATCTGTAAGAGAAATTGGTGAAGCCGTTGGCTTTGCTTCGGCTTCTTCGGTCCATGCTCACTTGAGCGTGCTGGCCCGCGACGGTTACATC
>JABEUL010000029.1 GCA_013044465.1 Acidimicrobiales bacterium | reverse complement strand
GTTTGAATAATTTGGCTCGGTTGATAGATTTGACATAATTGCCCCAAGGTCATGTGTCAAGCAAGCCAAGTTTGGACGTGTTGCCACGACAAGGCTGTTCAAAAGACTTGTCGCACTAGCTCCATTCTTGAGGAGACTTACGACTGAGTACTTGTGACTCGAAAGCAACTGAAGAAGGGCTGCAGTATTGGCCAGCGAGTTTTGAAGGGCGGGGCCTGAATCTGAGACTGCATTTAAAACAGGAGGGGCATTGTCAAGAAAGGCTTTGAACTGGCTTTCATATGAGAGGAATTCGGCTGAGAAAATTTGACTGTTTTCTATTATTGAGCGAATGTCATACTCATGGTTCGAAATAGCGATGCTGAGCTGTTGCAAAAGAGAGTTTAACTGTCCACGGGGAATATGATTGAGGATTTGAGTAGCTTCATGTACCAAGACTCCAATCTCTGCAGGTGTCGAATCGGGTCCGACGGGGATGGTGGCTCCATTTTCCAGAGGGGGAGCAGATTTGCTTGAGACCGCGGTGAGATCGACTTCTTGTTCACCTAATGCATTTGCAATTCCGATTGTTGCAACTACATTGGAAGGTATAGTTGTGCCTGGGTTGATTGCCATAGTGACCTTGGCGCCAGATGAAGTCAAGTAAACTTTCTTAACGTAACCAACATCGACTCCGTTTAGCGTAACTGAGAATGACGGGAAAAGCCCAGAGGAATCTGGAAATGTCGAAGAAACCATTATAGGCGGATTAAACGGATTTCCGAGAAAGTTTTTGATTCCAAAGCCAGTGAGAATAAGTGATCCGACAAGGAACGCCACTAAATTTATACGTATGCGCCAATTAATCACTTATGGTCCTCCAGTCTTATTGCATGTGTTTGCTGGCTGGGTGGGATCTGAACCACCATTGGGTAGGCCGCATACTACGAGTGAGTCGAGGAGTTGGACGAAATTGTCAACAGTGTCTTTGCTCATTGTTGTATTGTGACCGTTTAGCCAATAAATCAAGTTTCCAAGATCGCTCTGCCTAGCCTGGAGGGCTTGAGCAGTTGTGGCAATGGAGTGCAGTTCGTTGTTGATATCCGTCAAGTAGTTTTCCAATAGAGTTCGCCCCTGAACGGAAATGTCTTCCAAGGACTGGAGTAAAGTCTCAAATTGCGCCGAGTTGGTTGCGAGCACTTGCGTAGTTTGGGCAAGATTTGAAACTGCCTGAGCATTTTGTTGGGCGTCTGGAGCCAGAGTGGCAGATAGGTTATTTAAGTTTCCAATAAGCTGCGTAATCTCGTTCGACCTAGATGAGTATCCGGTAATGACAGTTGAAAATGAGTCAAATAGTGTACGCAGATTCTGACCCTGACCACCAAAAGCTTGTCCCGAGGTATCAATAAGCTCGGCCAACTGCTGCGTGTTGATGGCCCCGAAGAATTGAGAGCCGGCCGCAACAACATTGGCTAGGCCAGGAACAACCATTGTTTTGGCTATCGTCGATCCGTTCTTTAGAACTGGATACGAGCTAGCCTGGCTGCTTTTTGGAGTAGCGAGAGAGATGAACTCTTGACCGAGAATAGAGGTGCGCTCTAGCGAAGCTACAACATTTGATCGTAAGTTAAGGGATTTTTCAATTGTCATTGTAATCAAGGCGGAGTTACCTGCTAACGAGATAGAAGTAACCTGTCCCACGGGTATGTCGGCAACTTCAACCTGAGCTCCAGTAGTTAAGTCACTAACATCGGAAAATTTCGCCGAAGCAGTTATATATGAAGTGTTGGTTCCAGAAGAAGTAATGACATATGCAATTGAACCAACCGCAATGAGTGACAATGCAATCAGGAATCTTTGTATGGTTTGGGCAGAAAATCTCTTGGGTAAAGTTTTCAAAAGCGAAAGCATATGTGTCATCAGAAAAACCCCTTTACAAATGAGTAAATCGTTGAGAATGGGTTGGACGTTGTAGTCGAATTGTTGCTTTGGAGTGGAGGGAGTGTTGGCAAAGTTATGAGAGATGGCGGAGAAAGGGTGGAGGTGGTTGTGGAGGTCGAAGGTGTGGATCCATTGGCAACTGTGGGACTAAGGCTTGCTTGGTTGACACCGGGGATAGCGGCCAAACCGTTCTGAAGTTGCGACGATATTGCAGGGGAACTCGGGGTGCCTCCGGGAAGCGAGTTGAGAGTACTGGGGACTAATCCTAGTATGGAGTCGAAATAGCCAGACGCTGGATTACCGCAAGTTTTAAGCGTTGCTATCTCTGTTGCACTGAGTCCATTTGAGTGGTTAGCTAATACTCTTCTGCAGATGCCCGATAGCCTGTCCCGGATAAGGCCTTCAACAATAGCAGTAGTTGTGCCAGGGGGGAGTTGATTGTTGAGATTTAGCCAGTTGTAGCTTGGATCGTAGGCACGTGCTGCTGCTTGAAAAAGGCTGACTGAACTTGTCAATATTTGATCAACAGAGGATACGTTCCTAGATAGCGTTCGCCCCAGGGTTTCTATCGTCGAGATGTCATTTTCAAGTGAGCCTAAGTTGGGGCTCAGCAGGGCGCTTAACTGGGAAGTTGCAGACGCTAGTTGATTAATAGCGTCTCCAAGAGGTGCTTGCTCGGAGTTGATGACCGAGGATACGGTACTGTAATTTTCTATCAAAGTTTCTATTGTCTGGGTTCGATTTCTTAAAGCTTTGGTAATGTCAGCCATCGAACTATATATATTGCCTAGCTCATTTCCCTTTGTGGCCAGGATCTGAAGAAGAGTTGCACCCTGGCCGATAAGCTGACCCAACTGGGCACCTTGGTTGGACAAATCTTGAGACAGATTTGAAATTACTGAATGCACAGCGTGGGGATCGATTTGTCCCAAAAATGTCTGCAGATCCTTTAAAAGCTGACCAATTGCAATAGGCTCGGATGTCCTAGATTTAGGGATGACCGTGCCAGGTGCCAAGGATGGACCAAGAGTGTATCCCGGCGAAAGATCAATTGATGGCTCACCCAAGAGTTCAGGGGACACTAGAGCTGCATCAGCATTCGATGGAATCCTGGCATTTGATTCTATAGACATTGTGACTACAACTTCGTTATTTGAGTTCAAGACATTTGTAACTGATCCGATTGGAACCCCAAGCAAGTACACAGTATTGCCCGCAAAAAGTCCGGGAGCTGAAGCTAAGACTGCCTTAATGCGATATGTAGAGGCAAAAGCTGAACAGCCGCTTAGCAAAGAAGCAATTAATGAAAAGATGACTAAAAGAGTGGCAGATTTTGCCCAACGCAACTTTTTCATGACCCGGCTCCTTGTTTGAATACTTGAGGCAATAGAGATGTCGACTGGTTGCCTTGTGTGTTTGGAATTGGCCCCGATCTTTGGTTGCAGGCCAATGGGTCTGGACCTAGAGCAACATTGAGGGCTTGATCAAGTGCGCCACAGTTTCCTATTGCGCCGTATGCACCTGAGGCGCCGAGCAAATTTGTATAGATGTTGGCCCACGTATTTGGCGTATTTTGCGGCCCTGAGTAACCAACCGATGAGAAACCTTTCAGAGCACTGCCTAAATAGGAAACACCTTGGGCCAAGTCGAGCTGGTGATTTGCGACAACATTTAGAAAAGAAGTGAGATTCGTAATCAAGTTTTGGATCTGGGGTTGATTATTTCCAAGCAAAGTACTTGTTTGTTTGGCAGCGGCATCTGTTTCGGCAATGAGTGAAGCAAGTTCTCCTGAATGACTCTGAAGTCCTGCCATTACTGTTGAGAGGTTATCGATGACTGAAGCTAGTTGTGTGTCTCTTGAAGCCACCGTGGATGCGAGCGTATTGGCCGCATCGATGAGTTGGTTAATCTGAGTGCGCCTGGTATCAACGGCGCCAGTGAATTTATTAAGGCCCGAGATTATTTGTTGAACTTCTTGCTGCTTCCCGGCTGTAATTTGCGAAAGACTTTCTAGCAACTGGTTGAAAGCCTTCGCGTCACTCCTTGAAAGTAGGTTTCCCGCGGCGTTTTCAATAGCATAGAACTCAACCGGTAGTGAAGTTGTTGTAATGACTGCACCACTCTTAAGCGGATGGCTATATCCGGAAATTGGCTCAAGCTCTACGGCCAATACTCCGAGTACCGTTACCACGTTGATTGATGCATCCGTTTGGGCAGGCAAGACAGTGCCATTGTCAATTCTCATAGAGACTAGGACTGAGTTCCCGGACAGCTCCAGCCCTTTCACACTTCCTACAGGAACACCGGCAATAAGGACTCTCGTACCGGGCTTTAGCCCAGCAGCATTTTGGAATCTGGCGTCAATTGTGTATCCACTTGAGAAAAATGATCGATTAAGTAGAAGAACCGCAAGCACCACGGCTCCTAAGGCCCCAAGTGCTATTAGTCCCACTCTTTTTGAATTGAATTCTGTAAATGATTTCAACTTCCACCTCCTGCAACCATGGCCAAGATAGATTGAACACTTGAACCACTTGGGAGCGACGGAGAAGATGCAGCTTGCTGGTAGTAGCTGCAGTTGAGCTGTCCTGCTAGGCAAGTGTAGACAGTTTGGATCTGGAACCATTGACCGTAAGAAGAAATGAGTGTATATGGGGCTAGACCCTGTCCAAGGGTTGAGAGACCTTTTGAAAGCTGTGATTCGTTAGCGGCAACCGTGCCACTTACGCTTGCAAGATTGGAGACTGCACTGGAGAGATTTCCTTGATTAGTTTTGACTAATCCAGCAAGGTCGGACTCAATAGTTGATAGGTTTCCCACAACCTGGTCAAGAAGCTGATTTTTCGATGCTAGAGCAGAAGCAGTCACGTCGAAATTATCGATCACCGATTTTAGGTCGCTGCTCCTAGATGCCAGAGCAGTTAGTACTTGATTCAGATTTACTATGAGTGTACCTACCTGAGTGTCTTGACTTCCTAATGTTTGAGACAGCGAAGCCGTCGAGGAGATCAACTGGTTGAGCTCGCCTGAGTTGCCTTGCAGGGAAGTTAAAACTGCCTCAACAAAAGCGTTCGCTTGACTTGGATTTATGGCTGACAAGAATGGCCCTAAAGCATTAAGGAACTCACCGAAATTAGCACTTTGGTAACTCTGGGATAATGGGATAGTACCGCCAGGTTTGAGAATCGAACCTTGGGTGCCGGGGTAAAGGTACAAGAACTGTTGCCCTAAAACATTGTGCCACTGAAGTCCCACTCCAGTTGTGGCACGCAAGGTCACATTCTTTTGGACTTTAAAAGAAACTAGAGCATAGTTTCTAACTACTGAGATTCCGGAAACTTGTCCCACCGTCACTCCGGCAATCTTTACGGAATCTCCAACTGCCAAGCCTGTCGCATCTTGCAGTTGTGCTTGGTAAGAGACGTCGTTGGTGAAAAAGTGGAGGTTGCCAATCCTGATAAATAGCCATGATAGAAGTACCAGACAAACTGCAGTAAATACTGCCAGTTTTGAGGCTGTCAAAATTGTCTTTTTAGATTGAGCATGACTTTTCATGGTGATTGTCCGATCAACATTGATAGGTACGAGTTGAGATTCGACGAAGTAGGGTTCTCGGGATATCCAAGTATCGCCATTGCCTGATTCAGCGTGTTCTCCACAGCGGTGTTGATAGCAGGACTTGTAACCGGGGGGGCACCGGGTGGGGCAGGTAGCAGCTGAGCTTTATTGAAACTTGCAATTTGAGCTGAGCAATTGAATGGACTTCCCGGCGATTCGATCGCTTGCTGAAGGGGAATCAGTGCGCTCAATCCAGGAGTGGGCGGGGCTATTAAGTTGCACACAAGACTGTTGACGTCGCTAAAGAGTATAAATGTCTTAAAGTATCCAAATGTTGATCCGTTTGGAAGAGTCTCAGCCGAAGGTCCCGCGCTATTGGCAATCTTGTAGACATATCTATATAGGCCGTGAATCAAATTCTCTACACCTGACTCATTTGCTAAGAAAATCCTTGCGACATTGTCACCTTGGGTGATTAGAGTGACAATATCTGGATGATAGGCATATAGAAACTGAGCCAAATTCTCAGAAAACGCACTGAAGTTACTAATTAGTTTGGAATAAGCGTTGGCAGCTTGATTAAAGGCTGGGAGAAACTGGTTGGAGGCTGAACCTATCTCATTGAAGTAATTTCCTGTTTGGCTCAATACTTGACTTAACTTTGTAAAGGAATCGAGAACCGTGAGTTGGGCGTCTAATGTCGAAGAAAGTAACTCACCAAATTGAGCTTCTTGTTCAATTCCAAGAGTTATTCTCGGGGCTTCATTTATGGTTGCCTGGTTGAGGCCTGTAATAACGTTTCCTAGATAAGTGGAGTTAACCCTGGACAAGAGAGGAGCAGCGGCTTGAAAGAGTTGCTGGAACTGCTCTGACACTTTGGTGTGCAATATTCTCCCTCCGGGGTTTAAAAATGGAGGATTCATGTGCGAAGTGTAAGAAATCGAAACCTCCTCAGCGCCAAAAATATTTTGAGGAGTAATGGTTGCTACTGAGCCCACTGGTAGTTTTTCATTTGGATTGATCGAAAGAGTGACTAGAGCCTTTGATCCGCTGAGTTTTATTGTACCTACATGGCCAATTTGAACTCCTCGCAATGTCACAAGTGCTCCAGGATAAAGTCCTGTCCCCGCTGATGAAAAAAGACCCGATAGTTGGTAGTTCCTGCTAAAGGCTCCATCAGACTGCTCAACCAAAAGAACCACGGAAACTATTAACAAAATTGTGGAAAATATTCCGAAAATTGCCTTTCCAAAATGAGTTTTCATCCTACCAACCTCGCAGTTGTGACTGTTCCGCCGAACATGACAAGTGACATAAGCAGGTTGGCAAGAACTACAGCAATTATTGAAAGTCTGATGGCTCGTCCTGCTGCCACGCCAACACCTTCTGGACCCCCAGAAGCTCTGTAGCCGTAGTAGCAGTGAATCATAGTAACGATTACAGCAAAGACCATTGCCTTCAAAAAAGAGTAAAAGACATCAATGCCCGGCAGAAATAGGTGGAAGTAATGCAAGTAAGTACCGCTGGACAAAGAAAAGAATTTGGTTACTATTAGCTCAGTTGCAAAGTAGCTTGCAAATAGTGCTGCAAGATACAGGGGTATCATCGTGATTAGTACTGCCCAAATTCGGGTAGCAACTAAGTAGACAAAGCTGTCCACACCTTGGACTTCAAGGGCGTCTATCTCTTCTGAAATTCTCATTGCACCGAGTTGCGCTGTATAACCAGCTCCTATTTGGGCGGCCAAGGCCACACCAGCAACAAGTGGGGTAATCTCCCTTGTGTTAGCTAAAGATGAAATCACCCCAGTGAAAGCTTGCGCTCCAATCTGCTGAAGTCCCGTGTATCCTTCCAGTCCGACTTCAGTTCCGGTAAAAAATGCAATAGATACCACGACAAAGAACATGCCGCCACCAATGATCAGAGCACCGGCACCAGATGAAATGTCGGAAATTAAAATGAGTATCTCTTTTTTGTATTTGAGACCTTTCGGCAGCGACCATAGAGCTCGGAAGTAGAAAGTGGACTGCTCTCCTAGGTGCCATCCGTTTTTACGTTGGATAAGGGAGATTGCCATCAGATTACCTTCTGGGGAATGAAGTTGAAGTAAAAAACCGTCAAAACAAAGTTGACAAAAAAGGCCAGGATAAATGTGGTGACCACGGCTTTATTCACAGCATCCCCAACACTCTTTGAACCCCCAGAAGCATTCATTCCCTTGTAACAGGCAACCGTTGCGGCAATGAACCCAAATATGGCTGCTTTAAATAGGGCCATGAAAAGATCAGCAAGCTGGCTTAGTTCGCTAAAAGTAGAGAAGAAACTTGATGTGGTGATGTGAATTGAGTGGACGCCAAAGTAAAGCCCACCTAAAATTCCTGCAACTGAGACTATTCCATCAAGAAGAATAGCGATGATAGTAGCTGCAATAATTCGGGGAAGCACCAATCTATGAATCGGGTCTACTCCCATGACTTCCATCGCAGAGAGCTCGTCTCGAATTTTTCTTGACCCAAGGTCCGAACACATTGCAGATCCACCTGCTCCAGCTACCAAAAGAGCGGTTGCTAGAGGGGCTTGTTCTCTCACTACTGCTAGCACCATGGCTGCCCCTAGCTGGGACTGAGCGCCAATTTGTGAAAGAAGGGAGCCAACTTCAAGAGCTATAACCATCCCAAATGGAATAGAAATCAAAATCAGCGGAACTGTTGTTACCCTGGCTAAAAACCAGCCCTGCTCTATGGTCTCACCGACGGGAATTCCCTTTTTGAACATCTGACGCAGGGCTTCCATGGCCAAAGAAACCATCTTTCCAGTTTCAATAATCCCACGACTAATACTGTTTTGCCGAACTCTCAGGGTGTCGTTCATGGTGTGGAAACGTGCGCTGAGCGAAAAACTTTCGGTGAATGTGGAAAAATTATTCTAAAAGTGTGAGTACCAATGCTTTGAGTACCTTTTTATGACAATTTTTTGAAATCTTAAAATTTTGCTTGTCAAATTATTTCACTAGGCGTATCATAATCTTGTACGAAAGGACACTGCAAGTGGTTTTGCTTCAAGTGGAAACTAGCGGTACTGCTTTAAATAATTACTGTGACGGCGATGTAGATATTATTCGCGATAAGGCATTAGTTGAGAGATTCCAAGGTGGGGATCATGATGCTTTTGACGAGCTTTATTCAATTTATAAAAGGCGAGTATTGAGGTTTTGCAAATCTCGTCTCGGAGACGTAGATGATGCTCAAGACGCCACTCAGGAGACTTTTGTCAGGGCCTGGCGGTCGTTAAAAAACTTGGATGGGGAAAAGCGGTTTTATCCATGGCTCTCAGTTATTGCGTCGCATATTTGCACCGATGTCTTAAGAGCAAGGTCTCGCAATGAGGCAAGAGAGAACAATATCGACTTTGCCGCATCGGAATCAGATCCTTCTGACCATGTGGTGAGATCCCAAAACCAAGAGTTTGTTCATGTAGCCCTGGGAAGACTTTCAGATCGCCACCAGAGAGTGTTGAAAATGCGTGAAGTCAACGAGTGGACTTACGAGGAGATTGCCGATGCCGAAGGCGTGCGTATCTCTACGGTTGAATCACTCTTATTTCGAGCTCGGCAGGCACTCAAGCGAGAAATCCAGTTCGTTGTTGGGCCCGAAGGTCGCGGTGGTTTTGCAGTTATATTAATTCCACTTTTAAGAAAACTACAAGAGGGAATGGCAAAACTAAATGCGAAGCGAATCACTCTAGACAGTGGTGGAGGACGAATTCTAAGAGCTGTTACCCCAGTTGGAAGTGTAGTTCTGTGTGCCACTATTGTTCTTGCGTCAAATCTTGGATCCATGCCATCAAAGTCGACGCCTTCACCGGTTTTGCACTCATCTAAACATGTTGTTAATGCTGGATCAGCTTCTTTGTCAGGTTTAAATAAAGGAACGAGTTCTCCTTTAAGCAATCAACCCGTTCCAACAAAGTATCCAAGTGGCTCTTCGGCTAGTCCGGCGGCAAATGGAACCGGTTTGATGCCGTCGGTGACTCTCCCGAATGCCCCGCTGAATTCGAATATTTCAACAGTTTTGTCACCGCCGCTTTCTGCTATTAATCAAATTATCGGCACTTTACCAATTCAGGGAATCAGTGGCGCAGCTAATACTACGGTCTCAACCGGACTTAGCTCAGCCACTTCAGTAGTGAACTCCACATATTCACAGGTGTCAAATACCCCGACGATTCAACAGGCGACTTCGAGTACTCTCCCCTGAAGCTTTTGGTCCATGACTTTACATTCACTTTAAGTCGCCCAGTTCTTCGACCAGCTTGTTCGGCTGTGAAATGAAATTGCGTACAAAATGAATAGAGGGCAGATTCAATCGGTTCCTTAGCGTAGCTGATTATTTGTCCTTTTGGGCGTAAAGAATCAGGAGTTGCCAGTACACATAGAACTCTCAATAATCATTGGAAGTTGTATTAATTAATGATGAAACTTGAAGATGTCGGATCTAATTCGCAAGAAAGTTCGATCTCACACGTTCTCATAGCATGAAAAGCGCAGTTAGCAGTCCTTTGCCCCTTATACCAGTACACCAAAATGTTGCAGCACCAGAGCCAATGATTCATCTCGGAGGTGTGACGAAGAGTTTTGGAGGAAATACGATCTTAAGAAACGTTACCTTTGATGTGCCCAAAGGAAGGACAACAGCAGTACTTGGGCCATCTGGGACTGGAAAATCTGTCCTCTTGAAAATAATTATTGGGCTACTTGGTCCAGATCGTGGCCAGGTAATGGTTTTCGGCGAATCCATTGTCGGGATGAGAGTCAAGGAACTATTCACACTAAGAAAGAGACTTGGCGTGCTGTTCCAAGACGGAGCGTTATTTGGCTCGCTTAATTTATTCGAAAACATTGCATTTCCTCTACGGGAACACACCAAAAAAAGCGAGGCTGATATCAGACGAAGAGTCATTGAATACTCTGAGCTTGTGGGGCTTTCAGATCACCTTTCCAAGCTTCCAGGTGAAGTATCCGGAGGAATGAGAAAGAGGGCCGGGCTTGCCAGGGCACTTGTTTTGGAGCCTGAAATTGTTTTGTTCGACGAGCCTGATTCAGGTCTCGATCCGGTCAGAGTTGCCTATCTTGACGAGCTTGTGGTGAAAGTTCAAAATGAAACAGGTGCTACTTTTTTTATAATTACTCATAAC
>JABEUL010000340.1 GCA_013044465.1 Acidimicrobiales bacterium | reverse complement strand
TGTTTAGCACCATGTGGAAGCGGATCCGATGGCATGAGCGGACCTATGGCCACTATGGGATGGATGGAAGGAAACTTCGTTGTCTCGTAATAGTGGAACAGGCATGAAAACTGTAATAAAAAGCCTTGCTGCACTATTTTCAATATTGCTTCTGGCAACTGTACTGAGCGCATGCTCAAGTGATCCCTCCACTTCCAATATCTTCACCTCCTCTACGGTGGTGAATCGCACGATGGTAATACAGTCAGGTACTGAGCCCGGAAAGACTGATTGGCCGCAATTTTCACCTGCCGATATAACAATTCCAGCCGGTGCCACCGTCAAATTAACAATAATCAGTTACGACAATGGCACGGCACCTCTCCCCACTGGCTCTCCATTTGGGCACGTCTGGGGAGGCGACTCCACTTTTGGGTTGGTTCAAGGTGGCACTGAAATATCTGATGGAAAACCGCTAACCGAGCTTCCAAATTCACAGGTCTCGCACACCTTCACTGTTCCGGGTCTGTTGATCAATGCTGTTATTCCGGCTGTTCCAAACGGGGCAACTACTACAACAGTGGTTTATACGTTTCGGGTTATGAAGAAGGGAATATACGAATGGTTGTGCGCTGCTCCGTGTGGAAGTGGCTCGAATGGCATGGGGGGAGCAATGCAAACATTCGGATGGATGAGAGGGTTGGTGAAAGTGGTATGAAACTACTCTTCAATAAAAATCAAGGAGACATTAATGGTGACTCCGAAAAAACAAGTGAAGTATCAAGACGGAAATTCTTGAAAATAGTTGGAATGAGTGCGGGTTCTGTAGCTGCTGTTGGTGCTGGAATTGAACTGATTCCATACAGAGCTTGGGCTGATTCCAATCCAAATGGATGGGGCGGAAACAGTGGAGTAAGCGGCATGAGTGCGGCCACCATGGGTTCTGGCCAAGAGGTTGGGAACCACCAATGGGCAATGGTCATCGACCTTAGAAACTGTGACGGGTGTAAATCCTGTACCGCAGCTTGCCAAAAGGCCCACTACCTAACTGAGGATCAAACATGGATCAGGGTATTTGAGATGGGAGACAGCCAAGGAAACTCCTACTTCATGCCAAGGCCATGCATGCAGTGTGAAAACCCACCTTGCCTTGATGTGTGCCCGGTTCATGCAACATTTAGGACTGACCAAGGAGTGGTGCTAGTCAATCAGGGAAGATGTATTGGGTGCCGTATGTGTATGGCAGCATGCCCATATCAGGCCCGCTACTTCAACTGGAAGGCCGGAGCAAAATATCCCGATACAGGTGTTTTCCCAACTTTAAAGTTTCCGGTACCACAGAGACTTGGAACTGTCGGCAAGTGCACATTTTGCGTTGGGAACTTAAACCACGGCTTAATGAGCGAATGTGCTTCTGCCTGTCCAATGGGCACTATCTATAACGGCGACATGATCACCGATGTGGCAATTAACTCTATGGGCAATACCGTAAAGCTTTCTAAATTCCTCTACGACAACGATGCCGTTGCATACAAAGACGAAAACAATACCCACCCGCGTGTCTGGTATATACCCGGCCACGGCCAAAACCTAGACACAAACGCTACGACAGGATAAAAGATGACCTCAACACTTGAAAAAAAAGAAATAGACAAAATCACCGTAATCGCACCAGATCCCAGCTGGGAAAGTGAAGTCCGGGAAGCAGCAATGCGATCGATTGTCACCAAACCAGGAAAGAATTGGTGGATTGCCGTATCCTTGCTCTCATTAGTTGTAGTGGCGGGGGTTGGGGCATGGATATACCAATTGAAGCACGGAATGAACTCGGCCGGATATAACGATCAGGCATTTTGGGCAGTTTACATTGCAGATGTGGTGGCCTTTATTGGGGTTAGTTATGGAGGAGCAGTGGTATCTGCAATCCTTAGACTCTCGGGTCAAAGCTGGCGAGCACCTCTTACAAGACTTTCAGAAGGAATGGCACTTGTAACGGTATTAATTGGAGGCGCATTCATTTTTCCCCACTTAGGGCGACCTGAGAGATTCTTGAATATTGTGGCATATCCAAACTTTTCCTCACCACTTGTATGGGATTTCATTGCGATTGCAACATACACACTGGCAACAGCAATCTTTTTCTACCTTCCACTAATCCCGGATATGGCAGTGGCTAAGAATTTGGTAGACACGGGAGGCAAAAGAGCCCGCTTATTTTCCATCTTGTCTCTTAACTGGATGGGAACGAAAAGGCAGCGAGTTCTGCTCCACCGAGTTCTAACGATAATTTCTCTCATAATAATCCCACTTGCAGTTTCTGTACACTCGGTTTTATCTTGGGCATTTGCACTAACTAGCCGGCCGGGTTGGATGGAATCAGTTTTTCCCCCATACTTTGTAATAGCTGCACTTTATTCAGGCACTGCTCTTGTAATTGTCACAATTTATGCCTTTAGAAAAGGGTACAAACTGGAGAGATTTATAACTGATCGCCACTTTGTCAGATTGGGGTACATGATGGCAGCTCTTGGACTCGTGTATGCGTATTTGACAGTTGCTGACATGCTCACCGAGGGCTACACGGGAATCACAACTGGCTGGATCCAACAGACTATTACAGGGAAATATGCAATTCCCTTTTGGTTCTACGTAATTGCAGGCGAGATTGTCCCAATAGCCCTTGTCGTCATGAAGAAAACAAGAAATGCCACAGGCATGACAGTTGCCGGAGTCTTAGTTGTGATATCTCTGTGGGTAAAGAGAATCGTTATAATCCTGCCAGCTGCCACTCAGCCTCTAATTTCTGGTCAGTGGGGGTCCTATCATTTCACTTGGGTCTCAATAACGGTGACATTGGCTGGTGTAGCAGCAATTCCACTATTGCTAATGATCCTCTTCCGCTTTATCCCACTTATGTCAATTGATGAAATGGAAGATGCAGGTCCACTCGGTTCTATCGAACAGATTTCCAAAGAAACTCTAAAAGCGGCTCGTGAAGAGTCCATTCCCGAACCATCCAAGGAGGAATCAAAGTGAAGAAACTACTGGCAATACTACTAATCGTAGCTTTATCTATTATGGGGAGTAGCTTCGCTCAAGCTGCTCCAGTTGGGAGCCTCTCAGTCACCCAGGGAAGTGGAGATTCACTGAATCTCTCGGGTTCGTGTGGAGCGAGTAACTGTACGTCGGCTACTTTCTATGCAAAGTCAAATCAATTTGCTGGCTCGAATTTTATGCAAATTGGCCAAGCTCAAGTTGATTCAGTCGGCAAAGCCCAAATTAGCTACACTCCTACTTGGACTGGGAACACTCCTTTTAAAGTGAACTTTTTAGGAGCAGGTGGAAGCCTAATTGCAACACAGACGCTTACCTTTGACGTTGTGAAAGATCCAAGCGGGTTTCCACAAAGCGCCATTCAATTTCAAAGACCACTCGATTCCACAGGCGCCATATTCGTCAAAATCTTATTGACAATTGTGGCACTTGTCTGGTTGACACTTTTAGGAAGTTTTTTCTTAGTTGTCATTCGAGTTCCAAAGTTATCAAAACAAGCAAGTGAGGAAAAATAATGCGTATTTCTAAAGTACTTCTAGCATCTGTGGGCCTTGTACTTTTTTTGGCAGCATGCTCTTCGACTACACAGTATTCAACGGTAGCCACAGTGACAGGCAATGCTCCATGGACTACTCAGCCTCCTAAACCTGGAGCTCCAAATGTAGTAATAAAAATCGACATAAAAGATGTTTCAACACCAGAGGGCCAAGAACCTGCTTATGTGGGTGCTGGTGGTGTGGGAGCGGCTAGCCTTTTTACCATAAAAGCCGGAGAAAAAGTTGAGGTGGATGTGAACAATCAGGATTCAATGCCCCATACCTTTACGGTTGATTCACTTAGCTTACACGCCACAATAAATCCCATGGCAACTTCTTCATTTACCTTCGTGGCCAAAACCGCAGGGACTTACTCTTGGTACTGTGAAGTACCTTGTGGAAGTTGGGTAATGAGCAACTTAGGTTATATGAAAGGCACCTTCGAGGTTACTGCGTGAATTCACTGAAAGCCTCTCGCTGGGTGCGAAACGCCCTTGGCGCTACGTGGATCATAGATGGGCTTTTGCAACTCCAGCCCTTTATGTTTACAAAATCCTTTGCCTTAGAAACACTTGCTTCAACTGCTTCCAATCAGCCTTTTTTTATCTCTGACCCCATCCAGTTCGTGGCAAAAACAATTGCCCCCCATATTGTCATTTGGAATACTCTGTTTGCCCTAGTTCAACTTGGAATCGGAGTTGGCATTCTGGTGCCAAGATTAACCAAAGTAGCGCTCAGCGTATCGTTTCTATGGGTTTTGGGGGTCTGGTGGTTCGGCGAAGGCCTTGGCCAAATTATCTCTGGAGGCTCAACGTTGCTAAGTGGTGCCCCAGGTGCAGTGGTGATCTATGGACTAATTGGAATGCTTGTCTGGCCAAGTAACAAGCAGAAAGGAGAATCCGTTGCTTCACTGTCTCCGACTGGAGTGGTTGGGGGCAAAATAATATGGGCATCTCTTTGGTGCATAGATGGAGTACTACAGCTGCTTCCATCTAACCTTTCTAAAAATGCACTCTCGAGTGTATTCTCCTCCGCCTCATCTGGAGAGCCCTATTTAATAGCGCACATCAACAATTTTTTCGCCAATTTGATATCTGGACATGGAATGCCCATTGGACTTATTCTCGGAATTTTGCAGATTGCCATTGGAATAGGGGTATTTGCAAAATCCTATAACGTAGCGCTTTATATAGGTTCGCTTCTTTCCCTGTTCTTTTGGGTAGTTGCCCAGGACTTTGGAGGGCTTCTGACGGGGCAGGGAACTGATCCCAATTCGGGACCTCTCTTTATCATCTTGGCTCTAGCAATTTACAATCTAAATGCAACGCCGAAGTTCTCGCTTCACACAAGATCTTTGCATCAAGCCAAGATTTAAGCAACGATTGGCCCAAGTACTACTTAGCTAATCTATTTTCAGGTCGCCAATTTAGTTTCAAAGTGAGATGCTGCGGAAATAGTCGTGGCTAGACATTGTGAACATCTCTTATTATTACTTCGATTGATGTCCCTTGATCTAGAGTGGAAGCCAAGCAGAGGGCACCGCCTAATATCTCAGCTCTTTCTTTCATCCCAACAATTCCCAGACGTGAGGTTTCACTCCCCATAGTCATCCCTACACCGTTATCCTTAATTGCCAAGTAAATCTCACTATCTCTTTCTTTGTATTTGAGTGAGACTTGGACTTTAGTGGGACTTGCATGAGCAAGGGCATTTCTTATGGCTTCTTGGCAGATCCTAAAAAGACCCAACTCGACTTCAGGTGAGAATCTGCAGGAAAGACCTTCGGCGTTGACTTGAACTTCGACTCTTGTATCTAGACGGGAAATGAAACCCTGGAGGGCTACTATGAGCCCAAAGTCATCTAGTACAGGTGGCCTCAAGTCTTTGGCAAGTGCTCGTAACTCCTCGATAATCTCGATCGCATTGGTCTCGGCCGACTCCAAATACTTTGTGAGATTTTCATTATTGTCTGCTTCTGCCTCGGCTTTTCTCAACACTTGCGCCAACCTGACGAGATGTTGAACCGGGACATCGTGAATTTCCTGTGAGATTCTGCGTCTTTCGTCCTCTTGAACTTTTAAGAGTTCTTTGGCATACAAATGCGCAGCTTTGCCAATATTGGCCTCTTCAGTGATGTCATAGAGCACTATCTGGATAGCTGTGTGATCGTAGTCATTTTCAGGGACTCTGGTCACAGCTACTTGGTAGATACTTAGTTCGCCGTTTTCAGCTATTTCAAATCTTGAGTTATTTTTTAAATCATTGAGATTAATTCCAATATCTCTAAGGTTTTTCCCGACAATTCCAGATCCAAAGAGTTCTTCTGCTTCTCCGTTAACCGTAATTAAATAATGATCGAGATCAGCCAAAAGGGTAGGTGCCCTATTGGCATCGAATAGAGCCTTGTATTTAGATTCAAGGGATGCATGTAATATCTCTGCAGCTTCAGCTCTTGATCTGGCGGCTTGTTCTTGATCAATCTTCTGACCTACTGCGAAAGCAATGATCAGAATGAGGCAAAGCTCCACTATGTCAGCCCAAGGCTGACCTTCGTCATTTGGAAGCAGTAAATCAGGCATCCATAAAATGATCCCCCAGATCGCAGTCAGAACCGCTCCTTTTTTACCGAACTTGACTGCTCCGTATCCAACTGGAATCAAAAGAAATCCCACTGTTTCAGAGGCTGGAAATGGACTGACTCGAAGTAGCCCAGCCTCGTCTGCTATCAAATGGCCCCCAGCCACGGCAAGTAGCAACACCTGGATAATCCAGAAGTCCTTACTTCTAAGTGGCAGCGATATGTACTTGGATTTTCGAAGCGAATTCACAAACTCTACGTCTCTCCGCTATTTGTGGCAATTCCCTTGTTAACTGCCCAAAGCGCAGCTTCGGTTCTTGAAGTAACGCTCAACTTATTAAATAGCTCGGTTACATGACCTTCTATAGTTCTTATCCCTACCCCAAGCTCAGATGCAATCTGCTTATTGGCCAGTCCACGAGCAAGGCCTCCCAATACCTCTCTCTCCCGTTTAGTAAGCCCATCATGGAGCGAATTTCTCCCGGATTGAACATTCTTTGCTAACGATAGGGCCAGCTTATTATCTAATACCGTGGCTCCAGATGCCGCTACCTTGATGGCTCCGGCCAACTCTTCACTGCTTGAAGTCTTTAGGAGATAGCCGTTTGCGCCTTGGGCTAAGGCCTCAATCATGTAGTCGTGGTCATCGTAAGCACTGACTATTAATATGTGACAATCTGGAAGCATCTCTCGAAGTTCCTTAATAATGGAGATTCCACTCCGATCAGGCAGCCTTACGTCAACTAAGGCCACATCAAGAAGAATGTTCTTAGCCAGATCCAAAGCTTCCTTGGCACTTGCTGCCTTGGCGACAACTTCAATGTCCACATGATGTTCTAAAAGCTCGCAAATGCCTTCTCTCACTAACGAGTGATCATCAACCACCATCACTCTTATTACTTCTACTAATTCAGTCATTGCGGCTTTCCCTCCTGGCTTTTACGCCTACAGAGTAACAGTTGCCCTATAGAGAAACTACTGAGGAATGCGAACAATTACAACCGTAATAATACGGGTATCTTTTGCGACCGAAGGTTTTCTTTCGGGAAACATGGTGTTGGTCAAGGGGGTCTTTGCTCTATCAAAAAAGTCGAAAATGCACAATATTTATAGGTGGAGATTGCTTCCGAGCTTCCTCCAAGTATGTCTAGCCTTAGAAGGAAAATAAAGCATGTCCATTTTCGAAGAGATATTCGGAACCTTAATGCTTCTGGCATTGGTCTCAATTGTCTGTTTGTGGGTGGGCATGCTGGCCTTGACCGCAATCGGTTTAGTCAAAGCAGCACGTTCCTCTCGCAGGAATCCCTACTCGCTTCACAACATAAATGCTTTGTTTAACAACAATGACATAAAAGAACTTAGGAAAGCTCTTTCAAAGGTGACTTTGGACGATCCTATTGCAGTTGGCGGAAAATCCAGCTAATCATAAAATATTTGAGACAACCGACACTGGCATCTCGAGTTCTTTTAACATTTCCAAGTCTTCTTCGGGTGATCTTCCAAGGGTAGTGAGGTAGTTTCCAATGATTAATCCATTGGCCCCACTTGTCATTCCAACTGACTGCAAGTCACCTAAGGTGATCTCCCTTCCCCCACCAAATCGCAAGATTGTTTTAGGCAGCGCTAGTCTGAAAATGCCAACCCATTTAATTGCCTCCTGTGCATCGAGTCTCTTAGAATCTTCTAACTGAGTTCCTGGCCTCGGATTAAGGAAATTAATAGGGACTTCAGTAGGGTCAAGCAGTTGTAGATCTCTAAGCAACTCCACCCTTTGCTCAATAGTTTCCCCAACCCCAAGTATTGCTCCACAGCAAAGTTTCAATCCCGCATCTAAGACTGCCTTACAGGTATCCCACCGCTCTTGATAGGAATGAGTTGAAGCAATGGCCTGAAAATGGGATTTTGCTGTTTCTAAGTTGTGGTTATAGCGCAATACACCGGCCTCTTTTAGTCTCTCGGCATTATCCTTCGTGAGTAAACCTGCACTTACATTAACCTGCAGGGAAGTATTTGACTGAACCAAATCAACCATCGAGATAATGTGATTCATTGCTCTTTCATCTGGGCCTCGGAGTGCATAAACCAAGCAGAACGAAGTTGCTCCATAACTCTCTGCTTCTTTAGCAGCTTTTAGTATCTCATCAGCTGGCAGAAATGAAGTTGGATAGACGCTAGATTGGGCACTTGCGCTTTGAGAGCAAAATGCACAGTTTTCCGGACATGCTCCGGTTTTGGCAGATACAATTCCTTCGATATCCACATCCTCTCCGCAGCACTTCAGCCTCACTTCGTGAGCCAGCTCAATAATTAGTTGTGTTTTTGACGTCGGAAAGTGCGCTAGCTGCAAAAGTTCCTCTTCATTTAAGGTCAATCCGTCATCTATTATCTTGGATCTGATTGATTCGATGAACTCTGAGTAGTCTTTTTTATCTGCCATATTACCGTGAACTTTCTGATTTTTGGGTGGGTGGTGTGAATTTAGCCTTTTTATACCAAGCGAACCTAGGGTCTTTAGTCCCAAGTCACCAAGAATGCCAGCAATGAGGAGTCAGGGAATTGAGCGCCATCATGGTGTTGGACCTCCACGATTGGCTCCAGATAGTGATGCCTTGGAAAATGACGGCGATCAAAACTTAAAGGGGCTCATTCTAGATGAGGTTGAAGAAAGACGATCTATTGGGCTTGCTTCAACTTCAGTGTCAACATAAAGTCAAATTGAAATAACAGACGGGTAAAAGTATAGAATTGCGTACCCAAGAAACCCAGTACAGGCTAACTAAACCTCAGAAAACAGCTGGTCGAATGGTCCACTTACAGTCACACTTTCAACTTGAGATTTGTAACTTCGCATAAGACCATCTCATTTCCTCGCACAACTGCTTCCAATCTCTCTTTTGCCTAGCTATATGAAAGTATCACTGCTCCAACCGATTCTGTTCCGTAACCATAAGCGAAGCACTCTGTTGTCGATGGACAGGTTATTCCAGTAATACTACTTATGCCGGGTAGGAATGTTTCAACTTCCCAAGATGCGTCAGAATTGTTGGTACCAATCACCAATTTAGGATTGGTCCAGGAATTCATGATAACTGCATTTACAAAACAACCAGACGCTTTCAAACAACTAATATTGCTTATGGAATTCACGTACATGGTAGCCCCCATGACTAACACACTTGGTGAGATTGCAACTGTCCAAGTAGAACCAGAGTCCATTGTGGCAACGGTTATTCAGTTGCCAGAGCTGTTTTCGCCTAGAGCGAAGCACTTCGTCATTGATGGACAAGAGAATCCATCAATGACAGTAACTGTAGTTGGTATTGCTTCAGTTGTCCAGGTCGCACCAGAATCAGTGGTGCGAAGAGCCTGTTATTTCCGCTGCAGCTTTCTTGATGCGCCTCGGACAATCCGTGCCAGAAGAGTTCTACACAATAGCTGAGTCCCTGGGCGGATCGCTCGATGCGCTTCGAGTCGCACCAGCAGTTTGAAAGGGGAGGGATCGGTCAGAAATCATGGTTTTAGCCATATATCTTGGGAACACAGAATAGGAAGAACTTCCTATCTCATACTAACGAATGCTTCAAATTACTATGTACTATGTTGCCTGTCAGCAACACGTACTCGATATTATTTAGCTTCTTTTACGCTAGTAAGTCTATTGATCTGTTGGTCCCGGTCAAAACCGACGATAGCTAGGACAGCACGCTGATTCAAAGTTCAATAATTCTAATTATTCTGAACCCTAGATTTAGTATGATCCAAAGTCGGGACGTTTAGTGACAAGAGAAACTGTGACATTGGATTCGCTGACTAACATCTGCCTCCCAAGTTGACTTGTTTAAAATTTGATAATTAGAGTTCTCCCAATTCAGAGGTATCAAAATAATCTGGATCAAATTCCTTACTTGGATCGTCGATCCCGAGCCAATCTAAATAATCTTTTCTTTCAGGATTCTTTGGATCGTTCAAAATCTCCAGCAGATTTGCGTATCCCCACGGGCCGCCACAATCCTCAGGAGGACAGGCTCTTTTACCACCGATAACCTGTGCATCAAAATCCGAATTTTCACTAGTTGTGATTTTTTCAACTTTGATTTTGTGTCTCCAGAAATCTCCGAAGTCATATATATACATTCCCATACTATCTTTTTTGAATACTTTTTGGATTTGCATCTTTTCTTCATTTGTGGCCGGTTCTCCAAATCCGGAATCGAATTTAAGTCCTTCTGAAGATTGATATCTGGCACCATCTATTTCGAACTCGTGTAAATGGCAATCATACCACCCAAATGCGGTTTGAATATTATAATGTAAGTCATTCAGCGAATCGCTCCCTGGCACCAGAAGACGTCTCCAAATCGGTGGTTTAATATCGAGCAAGTCAATTCTTAATTGATAAATTTTCATCACCTGATGTTACCAATAAAACATCTGTCGAAAAGCGGCATAATTGACCCACGGAATGGCGCGAAGAGCCATAAAGAGGCCAGCAGCAATCCTTTCCAATACTGGGACCTAGTCTGAGCTGAAGTCATAACAAAAGATCTCAACTTTTCCAAGGTAGAGCCGGTTCGTTTTCGAAAAAAGAGAGTCTTCAAATCTTGATCGCTGAAGGTAGGGTATCGTAAAATGACTAGCAATTTTCTAATTTTGAGAGATAACTACATTCGAGAAGGTATAGCCCTGATAAAGTTAGAGATTTGACCTTGACCTTGACCTTGACATGCATCTCACCGTAGCGGCATACTTGATCTCATAGTTAGCTTTTGGACTCCGATTCTTCAAACAATGCTAAGAGATTTGAGAAGGCATCATACCCAGGCTTCAATAGCTTGACTACATCAACGTTTCCAGTATCCAGCTCGAGGTTGGACGCGCTATCCAAGATAGTCTCGACATTAGCTGTCATAAGCCGTGGCTTTTCAAGATGAGTTAGTTCGTCGGCAAGGGAAGTCGTGTCCCAGAAAGTGTTAACTTTGACTTTTCTCGATCCCTCCTCCGAGATACGCGAACGCCAAGACACGGCTTCATTATCCGTCTTAGGGGAGAACTTAATGACACCTTGAGCACTCCCAAGTGAAGTTAGCAAGTCCTCTTTCGATCGTCCGCGCCAAGTAAAAATGAGGAATGGATCCTCGTCCATCATTTCTGCGACTAGGTAAAGTACCGCAGCAACATGCTTGCATGGGTTGCTCCAATCTGGGCAGGTGCAGTTAGTGACAAGATCAGAGGGCCTTTCTGGCAAAAGTGAGATGTTGCATTCTTCGAATACGCTTCCAATGTCTTGAGGCATCTCGCCACTCAAAAGTTTTGCCAAGAACAACACATTCTCTGCCATTTTCACTTCAGCATTTCTCCAGTCCTTCGCCGTGAACTGATGCATTGTAATAGATACCTTGTAAGGC
>JABEUL010000339.1 GCA_013044465.1 Acidimicrobiales bacterium | reverse complement strand
ATGCAAGTGAGATTACGCCAACTGGTATTGGCGGGAGAATAACAAGGGAAGATGTCGAAAAGGCTCTTGTCCAAAAAAACTCCAATTCTGGAAAAGTTTCGGTGCCAGGCGTGCAAAAAGTCGGCTCAAGAGATGAAGTTGTTCCATTTTCCAACATTCGAAGGAGAACTGCTGAGCACATGTCGAGGTCCAAGAGAACCTCTCCTCACTCTCTAATTGCAATTGAGGTCGATTACGAAGCAGTAGAACAGGTAAAGCATCATGTCTCTCAGTCTTTAATGGACTCCGACAAAGTGCACCTGACATATCTTCCCTTTATTGCTAGGGCAACAGTTGAAGCACTTAGGGCATTTCCTAGGCTGAATGCTTCCGTGGGTGATGATTCACTTATTGTCCACCACGACATTCATCTTGGAATTGCAGTTGATCTTGATGGTGAGGGCCTCATAGTCCCAGTCATTCACAATGCTGACAGTTTGTCGCTACTCGGCATGGCCAAAGCTATTGGTGATCTTGCTGTTAGAGCCAGAGAGTCAAAGCTAAGCGTAGAAGAGGTGGTAGGTGGCACCTTCACTATCACCAACCCAGGTCCTTATGGCACACTGATGACCTTTCCAATTATCAATCAACCCGAAGTTGGTATTTTGGCAACTGACGGGATCAAGAGAAAGCCAGTAGTGGTTGAAAGCGCTCAAGGGGTAGAGGCAATTGCAATTCACTCGGTTGGAAATATAGGGATAACGTATGATCACCGTGCACTTGATGGGGGGTACGCTGCGGCATTCATAGCCAGGGTTGCCCATTTGATAGCGACACAGGACTGGTCAAAAGAGCTGTGACAGCCAAAAAACTTCATATTCGCTCGTTGGGAGAGGTTCCCTACGGCGAAGCACTTGCCATCCAGAGAGCCCTAGTAGCCAACCACAGCGATGATTGGCTACTGCTTCTAGAGCACAGACCAGTCGTGACTTTAGGGGTCAGGGGAGTAATGGATCATATTTTTCCCGAGTTGCTTCCTTCTGGCACTGAAATTATTCAAAGTGACAGAGGTGGAGATGTGACTTTTCATGGAAAGGGCCAATTAGTCGGCTACCCGATAATTACAATTGGCTCTGATCCTATGGCCAAAAAGCTGCATACCTTGGCTCTTGAAAATTTGATGATAGAAATGTGTAAAAGGCTAAGACTAGAAAATGTTGGAACTATTGAGGGGTATCCGGGAGTTTGGGTAGATCCAAGTTCACTGCGGCCCCGCAAAATTGGAGCAATTGGGGTAAGGGTGACACATGGGAGATCCTTCCATGGATTTGCACTCAACTGTGATGTAGATCTTGACATTTTTAAAGCCATTGTCCCTTGTGGAATTACCGACAAGGGAGTGACTTCACTTGCAAATGAAGGAATCAAAACCACCGTGGCAGAAGTTATCTCAATATGCAAAGATATTGCCCCTTTACTTCTATTAGAGGGTGAAGTTGATATTGATTATCTCGATGTAGCTAGTCAAAGTAGTCAAAAGGTGAATACAGATCGTGTAGTCCCAGTCAAATTGGAGACTTCGCCAAATGCCCTCAAACGACTTGTTAAGGCCGGGAATGATCCCTCAAGCGGCTTGGAGATAAAAACCTCAAAGCCTCTGTGGATGAAGAAAAGAGCCACTTTCGGACCAAATTATGCCAA
The DNA here is from genome assembly GCA_013044465.1 of Acidimicrobiales bacterium. Lineage (GTDB taxonomy): Bacteria > Actinomycetota > Acidimicrobiia > Acidimicrobiales > JABEUL01 > JABEUL01. The sequence continues at coordinate 15,202 of JABEUL010000339.1, read as the reverse complement.
ATTACGTAGTCAAATGCGCTCCATGTCACTAGTAACGGTGTGTGAAGAAGCAAGATGTCCCAATATCTCTGAGTGCTGGGGCGAGGGAACTGCCACATTTATGATTGCAGGCGATATTTGTACGAGAGCCTGTGGATTTTGCGACGTTAAAACTGGAAAGCCTGAACCACTAGATCATGATGAACCAAACCGAGTAGCTGCTGCGTGCTTTGATATGGATCTCAAATACGCTGTTGTCACCTCTGTAGCTAGAGATGATTTAATCGACGGTGGGGCAAGCCACTGGATTGAAACTATTAAGGCAGTTAGATCGAAGAACCCCAAAACCCAGATTGAAGTATTGATTCCAGACTTTAAAGGCAAGAGAGAGGACCTAATCTCAGTATTTGACCAAAGACCTGACGTATTAAATCACAACGTGGAGACAGTGCCAAGACTACAAAAAGCTGTGAGGACCTCAGCTAACTACGCGAGATCACTTTCAGTTCTAGCTCTTGCAAAAGAGAGTTCTCTTGTTACGAAATCGGGGATTATGGTCGGACTCGGTGAAAGTGATGACGAGGTAATCGGCGTGTTGCATGATCTAGCAGGCATTGGAGTTTCAATAGTTACGATTGGTCAGTATCTACGCCCAGAAGGATGGCACTTGCCAATTATGCGCTACGTGGATCTGGCTACTTTTGCTAAGTATAAAGAACTAGGAGAGTCCTTTGGGATCGCCCACATTGAAGCCTCTCCACTCACTCGTTCAAGCCACCATGCCAGAGATGCAATTGAGAGTTACCAGGCCAAGACTCGGAGTACTACTTTGGAAGAAACAATCAGCTCAGATCTGATTAATGCGTGAGGGGAATCTATGGATTTAGGAATTAGTGGAAAAGTAGCAATAGTAACTGCCGCTTCTAAAGGACTGGGTTTAGCCACAGCACAAGGTTTAGCTAAAGAGGGCGTAAGTGTGCTGATTAATGGGCGGGACCCCGCCACATTAGCTGAGGCTGCAGCTACACTAAGTCGTCAAGGAGCCACTGTTTTAGCAGTCCCAGGAGATGTTTTAGCTGCTGAGACACCTGAGTTGTTGGTAAAAAGTGCCATAGAGCGATTTGGAAGGCTCGACATTGTGGTGGCCAATTCTGGAGGACCTCCCGTTGGGCGGGCTCTCAATGTATCTGAAGAAGCCTTGATCGGTGCCTATTCTTCAAATTTCATCTCTGCTGTAAGGGTGATTAAGCAAGCGCTTCCCGAATTTCGAAGACATCAGTGGGGAAGGGTAGTTGCAATTACTTCCTATTCGATAATTTCTCCCATCCCTACACTCGCACTTTCAAATACTTCAAGAAGTGCCCTTTGGGCCTGGATCAAGACGGCTGCAAATGATCTTTCAAAGGACTATCCCAACATAACTATTAATACAATATGCCCGGGACCTCATAACACTGAGCGAATGAAGGAAATAGATCATGGCGGCAATGAGATAAGAATGGGCGATCCACTGGATTTTGGCAAAGTGGCTACTTTTTTGTGCTCTGAGCCAGCGAAGTTTGTAAATGGCGCTGCAGTGGTAGTCGACGGAGGCTCAACTCTTTATCTCTAAGTTAGAGATTTAACGATCAAGCTATAAAATATTTCGACTTTGGATGGTGACACACAATTGCCAGAGTTGTTTGCTCGGGATGCAACTGAAAGCCTTCACTAACTTCGACCCCAATTCGCCCTCCTTCTAAAAGGTTGACCACAGTTTCATTGTCTTCTAGGCGGGGACAGGCTGGGTACCCAAAGGAGTACCTTCCACCCCTGTATTTTTGGCGGAACAATCCAGTGAGCGTGGGTCCGTCCTCGTTTGCAAATCCCCATTCCTGACGGATTCTTAAATGCCAAAGTTCAGCCAATGCTTCAGCCATTTCAACGCCTAGTCCATGGAGTTTCACATATTCGCTGTACTTATCTTCTTTGAAAAGTCTTGCGGCTTCAAGTGATACTTCACGTCCCATTGTCACCAACTGGAAAGCACAGTAGTCCGATTCACCAGATTCACGGGATCGGAAAAAGTCGGCGATACAAAGGTAGGGTTCTTCTTTTTGGCGCGGAAAAGTGAATTTAGCTATCTCATTAGATTTTGATTCGTCTTCGTAGATAATTAAGTCATTTCCTACAGATTCCACTGGGAAGTATCCCCAGGCAACTTGTGGGATAAGTATTCCCTGAGATTTTGCCTTCGTGAGTTCTGCTCGTAAAATCTGTCGTATTCGATCCTTGAAATCAGTATCTGCTTCACCCTTATTTGGCCTATGGCCCCACTGATTTCTAAATAGGCTCGTCTCATTGAGATAACTTGCAATTTCATCGATAGGAATTCCCTTGGCTATGCGTGAACCAATAAATGGCGGCTTAAATACAGTATTGTCCCTCTCGACTACTGGGGATATTGCTGGAATTGTGGAGGGATCGATAGCAGCTAGGATCTCAGACTTTCTTGGAGTCGATGATTTTTGCTTTATCTCCCGCCCAAATTCTGGATCATCTTGGCCTGATCTTTTCATCTCCATTAGACGATCCATTGTCCGAAGGCCCTCGAAAGCATCCTTTCCGTAAAAGACACGGCCTGAAAAATTCGTTCTTAAATCGTGCTCGACGTATGTCCGTGTTAGGGCGGCACCTCCCAAAATTACGGGAATTTGATCCAGATTTCTTCTCTTTAACTCGTCTAGGTTGTCTCGCATGATTAATGTAGATTTCACTAACAGCCCACTCATGCCAATGGCATCTGCCTTAGTGCGCTCAAGTGCTTCGAGCATTTCAGATATTGAAACCTTGATACCTAAGTTATGGACGACATATCCATTGTTGGTCAAGATTATATCCACCAAGTTCTTTCCAATGTCATGGACATCTCCAGCTACAGTGGCAAGAACTATCGAGCCTTTCTCACTTGCCTCAGCTTTTTCCATAAAGGGTTCCAAATAATTCACCGAAGTCTTCATGGTCTCAGCAGATGCCAAAACAAATGGAAGCTGCATCTCACCTGAGGCAAATAGCTCGCCAACTGTTTTCATGCCCTTTAACAAAATGTCATTCACAATTTCAAGTGCTTGGAGGCCATTTCCAAGCGCCTCTTCCAAGTCGGCAACCAAACCATTTCGGTTTCCGTCAATAATGCGTCTCTCAAGTCTCTGTTCAACTGGAAGCGACGAAAGGTCTTCTTTTTCACTTGTTACGGCAGATGCACCTTCAAACAGTGCCAGTAGCCTCTGGAGCGGGTCATAGGGACCATCAGGGTCCTCTCGGCGTCTGTCGTAGATGAGATCGAGACACACTTGTTTAGTCTCGTCATCAATTCGGTGAAGCGGAAGTATTTTCCCGGCATGAACTATTGCCGCATCAAGTCCCGCCTGGGCGCATTCGTGAAGATAAACCGAATTAAGAACCTGTCTGGCTGCCGGATTCAAACCGAATGAGACATTTGACAAACCTAAGACTGTGTGGACTCCAGGAAGTCCTTCTTTGATCATACGAATGCCCTCAATTGTTTCAATACCATCTAACCGGGATTCTTCCATGCCAGTCGATAGCGGAAGTGCCAAAGGGTCAAAGATCAAATCTTGCGGCGATAGCCCATACCTAAATACAGCCAAATCATGGATAGCTTTGGCAGCCTTAAATTTCCACTCCCTAGTTCTAGCCTGCCCATCTGTATCAATGCAGGTGCAAATAACGGCTGCTCCATAGGTTTTGGCAAGTTTCAAGAACCTATCGAGCCTGGTGCCCGGAGCATCTCCTTCTTCAAGGTTGACGGAGTTTAATATGGCCTTTCCACCAAGCCACTTCAGGGCTGTTTCAATAACGGGAGGCTCAGTTGAGTCAATGCCAATTGTGGCAGGAGCAGCAGTTGCAAACCTGCTCATCACTTCTGCCATGTCAGCTACGCCGTTTGCACCCGTGTAGTCAACGCAAACGTCAATACAGTGCGCACCTTCTGCAATCTGGTCTCTTGCCATGGCAACAGTTGTGTCCCAGTCTTTTTCCAACATAGCTTCTCGGAACTTTTTGGAACCGTTTGCATTCGTTCTCTCGCCAATGACGAGCACAGAGGACTCTTGGTGAAGTGTAACAGCGCTATATAGTGAAGAAACCCCAGGTTCATAGTCCACCACGGGAGTAGCTTTTTTTGAATTTGTTATGGCTTCAACAACTTTTTGAAGATGCAGTGGAGTAGTGCCACAGCACCCGCCAACCACGCTTACTCCAAAGTTCTCGACAAAGTCCTTGTGATACTGACCCAGCTGGTCTGGAGTCAAGTCGTAGTGCATTTTCCCGTCCACAACAGAAGGAAGTCCAGCATTTGGAAGACATGAGATAGGAATATTAGTGTGAGAGGTTAGATATCGAATCGGTTCAATCATCTCAGCTGGACCTGTCGCACAGTTGAGGCCAATTACATCGGGTCTCATTGCTTCAAGTGCATTCAAAGCAGCACCAATTTCTGTTCCAGGCAGCATTCGGCCGGTAAGTTCAATTGTGACCTGTACCTGGATGGGAAGTTCTCTCCCCATCTCCTTGAGGGCTTTTCTGCAGGCAACTATTGCCGCTTTTGCTTGGAGCAGGTCAAATACAGTCTCCACTAACAAAAGGTCCACACCACCCTCTATGAGTCCAAGGGCTTGTTCTTCATATGAGACAACCAGATCATCAAAAGGAATCTGGCCCAGGGTAGGGAATTTAGTGCCTGGTCCAATTGAACCTGCTACAAAACGGTAGCGATCTGGGGTCGAATAAGAATCTGCTGCTTCTCGGGCTAATTTTGCCGATTTGAAGCTCAGTTCTCTGGCACGGTGCGCTAAAGAATATTCATTTAATACTATAGAAAATGAACCAAAACTGTTTGTTTCTATTACGTCAACTCCGACGTCTAAGAATGAATTATGAACATCTTTTACTACTTCTGGTCTCGTATCTACCAGAATTTCGTTGCAGCCTTCAAACTCACTTCCGCCAAAATCCTCGGCAGTTAAACCCTTAAGCTGCAGGTTGGTTCCCAAAGCACCGTCAAAGACAACTACTCTATTATTTATTAATTCTATGTAATCAGTTTTTGCACTCATTTATACTTACCAATCTTAGTGACATAGTTACTGTCCTTTGTGACAGTAACCTAGATGGGGGCAAATGGTATTTTGGAGTTATCGGGCTAAAAGGAAATTATTGAGAAATGATGCTTAATTTTTGCATCCTTTATGGAGGGACTCCCTGTGACTGAGGGATTGATTACCGGTGCCCCAAAACGGAAATCCCAGCTTCCATCCGAGCGAGTTCGGGCATTTCTTGATAAAGATGTCGCCACTTTTGCCAATCGGCCATCTTCAAGTGAATCTAAATCCGATCATGGCCACCCAGAGACGCCACATTTGAGAACAATTCCAGGGTTGGATGGAATTAGAGGATTAAGTGTAGCTGCAGTGGTTTGTTTCCACGCTGGAATTGCTGGGGCGGGCGGATTGTATATGGGAGTTGACGGATTCTTTGTATTATCTGGCTACTTGATTACATCTCTATTAATAGGTGATATCGTCAGAAACGGATCAGTATCATTTTCATCCTTTTGGTCACGTCGTGCCCGCCGACTTCTTCCAGCACTGTTCGCACTAATTGCAGTAGTGCTATTTGTAGAGGCATTCTGGGGAGATCCTCTAGAACTCCCAACAGTCAGAGGCGATGCAATAGCTGCACTTTTTTATTCATCTAATTGGTACTACATCTGGACCCACTTGGGATACTTTGGGCAAAGTCAGGCTCTTTCTCCTTTGCAACACACTTGGTCACTTGCCATTGAAGAGCAGTTCTATATAGTTTGGCCAATAATCTTTGCAGTTGTCATTAAATGGAGAAAGTCAATTAAGCCAATGATTTATGTCGCGGGAATCGGAGCGATTCTATCTGCAGGTGCAATGGCCCTAATTTACGGTTCTGGTCAAGGACTTGATCAGGCTTACTATGGCACAGAAACAAGAGCACAGGCTCTCTTGGTCGGGGCTACTCTGGCTTTTTTGCTCTCTCGCCCCAATATAGGTAGGGACTCTCGGGTAGTGAAGGCGAGCGCAGCAGGTGGACCACTGGCTTTTTTGGCTATTGTGGTGCTTTGGTCACAGGCTTCAGGTCCGCCAGCCTGGATGTTTCGAGGTGGATTTTTTCTATCCGATATTTTGGTAGCCATTGTTATTGCCTCCGTTGTACTTGCTCCTAGAAGACTATTTAATGAGGCGCTTTCCGTGAAGCCACTTAGAGCGCTTGGGAAAATATCATATGGTCTATATCTATGGCAGTTCCCGATTGTCATTATGTTCAACAATGCCAGAACCGGATTTTCCGGAATTGGGCTATTTGCTCTTAGAACCTTTATCTCCATTCTTATGGCAATAGTCTCATATTATTTAATTGAACAGCCCGTCAGACTTGGAGCTGCACTGAAAAAGCGTGCCGCATGGTTGGTCACGCCAGCAGTTGTATCTATTATGTTTGCATTCGCCCTCATAATTGGCACGCTCACACCAACAGTTAACTCTCAGGCATTGGTGAATAATCACGCACTAAATGCACCTCAGGTTCCGATAAGTGATCCAATCAGAGTGTTACTTGTCGGTGACTCAGTTGCTGAGTCACTGGGTCAGGGCGCTTCGTATTTGGACTCCACAGACAACGTCAACTTGAGTGACTCAGCAATTATTGGTTGTGGAACACTGACTGGTGGACTTGTAATGGAAAATGGATCGGTATCTCCCCAGGGAGGAGATCCAGTGCCGTGTTCACAGTGGGCTTCCTATTATGCCCAGAGAATTAATGATTTTCATCCAGATGTGACGGTAATGTTGGCGGGGCGGTGGGAAACCCTTAATCGAAACTGGGGTAATGGATGGGAGCAAATTGGGCAAAGTGATTTTGACAATCGGTTAATGGCATCTCTAAAACAAGCAATTTCGGTTTTGACCCAAGGTGGTGCACCTTTGGTACTTTTGACTGCCCCCTACTACAGCGTCATTGATCCAACCACGGGTGCTATTTACCCTGAAGACGATACCTCCAGAGTGGATCTATATAATTCAATGCTGCGCCAGGCTGCCCAAGGTGTGCCAAATGTTCAGGTACTGGACTTTAATTCGTTCATGGACCCAAACGGTCAGTATGCAGAGTATATTAATGGTTTACCGATCAGACAGCCTGACGGAATACACATCACCAATCCTGTTGGTGGCGAGTGGATAGCAGACTGGCTGTATCCGAAGTTAATTAATATAGGTCTTAAATATCGACAGCAGAATGGATAACGAAATATCGGAAAGCGATATTGGAATGCAAGAGGCAGGGGTTGGTTCTAATTTAGCTAGCAGTGGCGAGAAAAAGAAACTCAAATTGGGTCGAATGCCGGCTTTGGACGGGGTGCGCGGCTTTATGGTTATTGCCGTCACGTTTTACCATGGCGGATTCCCCGGAACCGGCGGATACTACTTAAGTCTCGACGGATTCTTTGTACTTTCAGGTTATTTAATAACCACTCTTCTCCTAATGGATGTGAGATCCCTTGGGACAGTGGATTTTGCCAGGTTCTGGTCAAGACGAGCGAGGAGGCTTCTTCCAGCTCTCATTGTGTTAGTTGCGACAATACTTGTTGTAAACCTTATTTTTGGGTCTCCAGATAGTCACGTGACTATTCGGGGAGATGCACTTGCAGCGCTTTTTTACGCTTCTAATTGGTATTACATTGTTGTTCACAGCGGATACTTTGGCGCTGCAGCGGGAGTCTCCCCTTTGCAACACACGTGGTCACTGGCAATTGAAGAACAGTTTTATTTAGTTTGGCCGTTAGTTGTATTTGCAGTGCTTTGGTTCAGACGCTCCTTGTGGCCACTTTTATGTGTTTGCGTGGGTGGATATATTGCCTCGGCTATAACTATGTCGATGGTGTTCAACCATGGTTTGGGAGTCAATCACGCATACTTTGGCACCGATTCAAGAGCTCAGGCACTTTTGGCGGGTTGTGGTTTGGCAGTCATATTAGCCAAGTGGAAAGTGGCATCTAGCAAAAAGGGCAAAGTTGCCTTAAATGTACTTGCCACATTTAGCACGGTAACGCTTATCACTTTATGGTCTCTGGCATCGGGTCCGGCTCCTTGGGCATTTCACGGTGCCTTTAGTGCAACGGATTTGTGCGTAGCAACTGTAATTGCTGCAACTGTAATCGTGCCACAAGGAATATTTGCAAGAGTACTATCAATTTGGCCACTTAGAATGGCAGGAGAGATCTCCTATGGCTGGTATTTGTGGCAGTTCCCAATCGATCAGTGGTTGAACGCCTCAAATACCGGATTTTCTGGTATTCCACTATTTTTGATTCGTAGTGCAGCGGGTCTACTTATGGCCTCACTGTCTTATCGATTCGTGGAACAACCTGTCAGACGAGGCATTGTAATCAGAAAATGGCGAGCTTACGTTGTAACGCCTGTTTCTATTTTGGCAGTTGCCCTAGTTGCAGTTTTAGTTGGCGATATCCCAATTAATACTGCCTATGCTGGTCCATCAACATATACACCCGTAATTTCAGCTGCACAAAAAGCAAATCCAATCCGAATGCTGCTTGTAGGGGATTCGCTTGCCTTTTCACTCGGCTATGGCGTGGGAAATGTTGCCCCTACCTATGGTTACAAAGTTTATGACGATGCACTTATTGGTTGTGGGGTAATTTACCAAGGAATAATTGATGACCGCGGGGCAATTGGCCCGCAGGCCAGCGGCTCTTCGACATGTATTGACTGGCAACAGGAGTACAAGCAAGACATCTATCTAGACAGTCCTGATGTGTCTGTCCTATTAGTTGGAAGGTGGGAGTGTCTTGATCGGAACTTTGGAAATGGTTGGGAACACATTGGCCAGAGCGATTTTGATAAACGCCTAGTAATCGCCCTAAATCAAGCAATTGCAGTTCTTCATACAAATAACACTCCGGTAATTCTCCTCACTGCTCCTTATTACGACCAAGGGGTCCAACCAAATGGTCTTCCTTGGCCCGAAGATACACCCTCGAGAGTTGTTGCATTTAATTCGATACTGCGCCAAGTGGTGCAAAGTAGTCATGGGGTTGCCCACTTAGTGGACTTTGGGAAATACATCTCGCCGAACAATCAATTCGCCCAAGAGATGAATGGAATACAGATTAGAACAAGCGATGGAGTTCATATGACTATTCCAGGCGGAGAAATGGTCGCACCTTGGCTTTTTAGTCAAATTAATCCAATTGCCGAACCCTACTATTTGAAACGGGGTGGTGCTCCACTTACTACCATTCCAGGATCAAACTCAACTGTGCCAACAATTGCCATTAATCCAACGACTACAGCCAAATAATTGGACCAACATTTTATGTTTTCTAAACACCACCTGATTTAGCCGACTGGCACTGTTGGGTCAAAGAATAAATAAGGTTTTTCTCAGGAACTCGACTAGATTCAGAAAGTGTTGCCTGGAGCGCTTGCCACTGTGTGTCTTCTCCAGCAGCAATCGAAGCGAGGGGCTCTGCTTTTCTTAGATCTAGAAGTGCACTGGCATACTGCACACTTGCAGCTTTAGGATCTTTATTCTTTGTTGCCGCATTGTACTGGTTGATGGATGACTGTACGTAAGTACAAGCCTGCCTTGCCAAACTCAGGGCATCACTTGTCGAGCATGCCGAAAGTGAAATAAAAAGTGTTAGTGAACAAACAAGAAAGGCAACACGTTTCACCTGTCGAGCCAGTTGGTGGCGGCATCAAGAAGCCATTGGGAAACCATTAGTGCTCTATCAAACACTTCACACATCATCTCTTCACCTGCCAAAATTCTAGCTAAAGAGACTTGTACTTTTGCAACTATATTTAGTCTTCTCTCTGGTGCATCGGTGACAGAGGCAAATGAGTCAATTGCCGAAACTTCCAGCGGAAGCTCTAGACCTCCAATCCCAGCCAAATCCATGGCTAGTTCCAAGAGGTCCGGACCCTCCGGAAGCGGAGGAAGACTCCAGGTAAATATTAGCGGAAAGACAAAAGCAGCGGGAGGTTCAGCTTCATCTTCCAACGCAAGAATCTCATCTTCAAATGAAAGAAGAATCCTTGGATCAACCTCTAGAGCCAGATGAAGGTCAAGTGGCCCACCACAGCCTTCTTCGGGGTGTAAATCCACTTCCCAGACTTGTCTCAGCGAGTAGGTTTCAACAAAGTGACGTTCGTCATGCACATGAAATCCATGGTCAACTGCATGATCCTTAAGTTCAGTCACATAACCTGCCACATCGATAATTGCCATACTTCAACCCTATACGCGATTACAAGCAACTAGATGCCACTAAGTTATCCAAAGTCACATCACCAATGTGAGACCAAAGTCTGCCATGGGAGTGCTCTGCCTAATAAAGCGATAGCAATTGGTCAGAAATGCCTTTGGACTCTACTCTTTTTTGCATAGATTTTCTAAACAAGTAGTATCCGAGTCCGAATCCTATGCAGGAAAAGACGTCAAATGACGATCTTAATCGTGGAGCTCCTGTAGAAAATAGCCCTGAGAGACTGTCCCAACCCACTAACGCAAATAGAGTTATCATTAGTCGATTTCGAACAAAATACAGTGAACAGTAAAGTCCGATTGCAGATATAAAGTAAATCCACGGCCGAGAATTATTCACGAAAGCAAGGTCACGCAAATCAGAGACCTCTGGCGGATTGGACATAACCGGTCGAAATTGAAACATGGTCTCTACATTTCTCTTAAAGACATCAAATACAACGATTGGATGTCTTTTTATGTTTTCTAGACCCATAGATGCTAGAGCTCTATCCCACTTGACCTCATTGTCCTCTAATGGCCAATAGGATTTGAATTGTGGATCAAACACTGGATCGACAAACCCTTTTGTTTGCTGTGAATATTGCGAGTATTCAGAAGCAAGGTTAAAGCCATCAGAGGTTTCCACCACCGGCGCTCCCATTACCACATAGTTTCTCACTAACCATGGGAAAATTATTAGGACCACAACTGCAAGAGATTTCAAGGCACTTCGGTATCCCCAAAATTTGAAGATTAATATGCAGGAAATCAGTGCAAATACTTCTGCTCCAGGCTTAGTAAGTATCAGCAATCCTGCTGATAATGAAGCCAGCAAGTATCGACTTTTTGCCAGCCAAAGTGCCGTGCAGAGGATTAACAGAATTTCGAGAGGCTCTGTGAGGGGAACAAGTGTATTTGACAAAAAAGGCGGGTAAGTTGCCAGCAAAAAACTTGCTACCAGCCCAGCATAAGAGCTCAATTTTATATCTTGGTCTTTGGAAAAGTGTGAAGATATTACTTCTCTAACGGTTATGTCGACGAGAATTATGTCAACGATACCAATTGAAGCATTTAAAATCTGAGCGACGATAATATGAGGGCCAAAGGCAAATAGAGCAACTGACAGTACTAACGGGTACAAAGGCGGCCTCCACGCGCTTTGGTGTAATACTAGAGGATTCATCTCGGGAAAGTGATCGGTGAAGCCACGACCTGCTGCAATATTACGTGCAACGTTGAGGTAATTGGATGAATCGCTTAGTAATACTGTATGACGATAGAAAATAAATCCCACTATCATCTGAACTAGAAATCCGAAAAGAATTATGGCGAAATAACGCTTTTTATTTGCATAAATTGGAGCAGTAAGTTGATTCCAATGTGCCAAAGGACTATTCAACTCTTTCAATTAGGGCGACTAGTGACAAATTTGACTCCAAATATGAATATTTGAAACTGCCCGCTCTTGGAAGAAGGACAAGCTCTTAAATACTTTGGCAATTGTTAGCATTGTTTAATACCAAAATGTGCAGTGTAGCTAGGTATAGTCATGTTTCTTGGAACTCGAAATGTCTTCATTTAATTAAGGTTGTTTGCCGAAAGTGTCCACTTTAGAATCATATGACAACGGAAGCTATACTTCGAATCTTTTCTATTAAGTTATTTGGGTCAACGAAGTATTTAAAAAGATTTGCCTTGTCAAGAGAAAGCTAAGTCGAGGTAGCAAATTTATACTAAATCTATGCCAACTTAGTCATGGGACTGGCCAGACTGGACAGGATAATTAATCTGGATCTGGAAGTTCGTAAAGTCTGACTGTGTATCCAATCGCTCCATTAGGTGGACTTGGGACCTGATCGGTAGTGGCGGGATTAAAAGCTATTACCGAAGATATCCTGATTGTTATACCCATTTGCCAGTAGTAACCATCATTGCTGGCAAATTTAGCCAATAACTGTCGTTCTGTATTGTGATTTGTAGTGGTGTTTGAAGTAACTTGCCAGCCGCCGACTTTTAAATCCAAAAGGAAAAAGCTGGTTAGTTGATCTGGAGTTGAATTTGTTGCAGAACATTGGATGGCCTCGTCGTAGTTGCCAACCGAGTAGTTGGTTGACCCAAATACCTTTGTGTTGGAAGGAAATTCCAGTGAAAGTACAAGGTCCAAAGGAGGGTTAGAACTATTTAAAATGGATCTTAGAAACTGCTGTGCCGGAGATGACTTAAGTGGCAATTTGGCATACACCTGAGTAGGTGGTGGATTTGAATCTGTTAGGGCGGTAGCCACGAGGCCAGCGGTGGTGATAAGGGCGACCACAATTAAAAATATTATTGCTGGCTTGACGGCGGGTCCCCTAAAGGGGTGTTCATTGCTAAAGGGTTCATTAATGGTTGTAGATTCTTCTTTTGTCATAAACTTTGCCAGTGATCTAACGGTCCGTGTCCCAATCCTAATTTCCATTCTTTGGCTCCATTGAGAGCACTGTGGACGTATGTTTTTGCCATTGGAATAGCCTCGGTTAAGTCAATACCTTTAGCCACAAGAGCGGTAATTGCTGCAGATAACGTGCATCCTGTTCCGTGAGTATTGCTAGTTTCCACCCAAGATGCTTCAAAGAGAATGAATTCCAATCCGTCGAAAAAGATGTCAGTGGCTCTTACCCCTTTTAAATGGCCACCTTTGATTAGCACCGAACGCGCACCGAGTGAAACCAAGGACTCTGCAGCTTTTTTCATCTCATCAATACTATTAATTTCAATTCCAGAAAGTATTTGTGCTTCCCCAATATTGGGAGTCAGAAGGGTGACTTGGGGCAATAGCGATACATATGCATCCCTTGAGGCCTCTCCAGAAAGTGGAGTTCCATTTGAGGCAACTAAGACAGGATCACATATAAAGGGAATACCAACAAGGGGACCTGATTTAAGAGCATTCTCTAAAACCTGGATAAGTGAACTATTGGCTAGCATTCCACTTTTAAATGCTTTCACTTTAAAATCTTTGGTAACGGTATCAATTTGTTGCATTAAGAAAGCTTCATCCACACTTTGGATGCCTGTAATTTCAAAGGTATTTTGAGCAGTAATGGCACTAACACAAAGTGTTCCAAAAACACCAAATGAAAAAAAAGTACGAAGATCAACCACTACTCCGGCCCCTCCTCCAGTGTCGATCCCCCCAATTGTCATTGCCACATCTGGGTTAGATCTAATATCTTTGACTACCAAGTTGCTAGTCCTTCGGTTGGACTTGATGCCACTCCATGAAAGTTCTTTGGAATTCTCCCAGCATTTCTGGCTAAGTATCCTGCTACAACGGCCTTTTTGATTGCTTTGGCCATTTGTGGAGGGTTTTTTGACCTCGTAATTGCAGAGGCGGCCAGTACTGCATCACAGCCAATTTCCATAGCGTGACAAGCATCAGATGAAGTCCCTATTCCTGCATCAAGAATTACCGGGACCCGTGCGTCCACCGTTTCAACTATCAATTCAATTGCATGGGGATGACTTATGCCAAGGCCAGAACCAATCGGGGACCCAAGAGGCATTACGGCACTTGCTCCAAGATTAACGAGTCTATCTGCCACGATGGGATCGTCTGTCGTGTAGGCAAGCACATCCATGCCGTCATTTACTAGTGTTTCACAAGCTTTGAGTAATTCAACTACATCGGGCCAAAGTGTGTGTTCATCTCCGATTACTTCCAATTTCACCCAATTAGTCTCAAAGGCTTCTCTCGCCATTTTTGCAGTTAAGACAGCTTCTTGTGCCGTGAAACAACCAGCAGTATTGGGAAGGATTTCTACCTTATTACCCACGAGCTCTTTGTAAATGCTCTCCTTTGAATCTGGGTCTATGCGCCTTAGCGCAACTGTGGCAACTTCTATTTGGCCAGCCTCTACTATTTCACTTAGCATCGAGATACTTGAGAGGCCACCAGTTCCTAAGAGAAGCCTGGATTTTAGGACTTTGTCAGCAATTGTGAAAGTATCAGCCACCTGAAGCCGCCGTCAGTATCTCGATGGTGTCGCCAGATTTGATCTCTGTCGTGGCCCAATTTGACTTGGATATTACATCGCCATTTTTAGCGACAGCTATACCGGATATTTTGGAACTGTCTTTTCTGTGTTCAACAGCCCACTCGCCTACGACCGTAAACACTGTCGTGCCATTTTCCAATTCACTCGACGAACCATTTATTGTCACATTAATCACTACTTTTAAACAATACCGTCACGGAGAGGATCTGAGATAATGGCCACCTCGGGAAGGGTTTTCCCAGTAATGTAACTAGATATGATCTGGCCAGTGATTGGGGCTTGCATAATTCCGTGTCTAAAGTGCCCAAAGGCGTAGTATAAAGACTCAATACCACTTTTTCCAATATAAGGTGCGTTGTCTCTCGTGCCGGGGCGAAAGCCAACCCCAATTTCTTTTAAGGTGGCCTCTCTTAACCCTGGAACCAACATGAAAGCGTCGTGTAATAGATTTTCTACTCCACCTGCATTTGGCGAGAGGTCTTCACTTTTTTCTTCCACAGTTGCCCCAACAACCAACTCTCCACTTGGTCTTGGAACTACATAGATTGGTCTTGCTTGAACTATTCCTCTTACAACATAAGTAGGCGAAACTGTAGACTCGTTTGCTTCAAGTCTTAGAATTTGACCCTTTATTCCTCTAATTGATGGTGAGAATCTGCCAGGAATTGAGGGAAAATCAGCGCCCCTTACTCCAGTTGCCAACACAATAGAGTCGGCAAAAATCTCAGATCCGTTATCAAGTATCACTGATTTCGCTTTTGGATCCGAGCCATCTGATTCAACTCCAATATCTTGGACTTCACTTCTGATCAAGGTAGCACCAAGAT
>JABEUL010000338.1 GCA_013044465.1 Acidimicrobiales bacterium | reverse complement strand
TAATAAAATTGAGTGCCGAAGCATATTTATAAAAGGCTCATCACAATTTATTGAACTACGAGCTAAATAAGAAGAAAATGAATTCTCTATTTTCAGTAATTGTGCCTTTATTGCAGGTCTTATGAAGTCATTAAAGTGCCTCTTCTTATCTTCAATAGAGAGTTTAGAATTAAAGGCCTCATTAAGTAACTCGGGCGCCACCGTCGCTAGGGAGAACTTAGAGAGGTTTTCATGGCTGACGACGTCTTTGGAGCCATATGATGGGAGCGAAATTGGGATCAATGATGCCCACGATCTAGCTGACTCTCCGTGAACTTTTGCCAATTTCGCACACGTTGCCACCAATGCATCAATCTCTGATTTCACATCAGGGTCAAGTTGGTTATAAGAACTTTCAAGTTGGAAGTTTGAAAAATTGACGAGCACCTTTTGAAATATCTCCTGAAGCTCACCTTCAATCCAAACAATCGCACCAACGTAGTCGGCCATTTCTTCGATAAAAATATACTCAGAGGCTTCAAGCATCACTTGCCCTTGGTGCCGTGAGGCCTGTAGCGATTAGTTATTGGCACTCTGCGGTCTTTGCCAAAAGCTTTGGAAGTTACTCTGACTCCGGGAGGGTTCTGTCTTCTTTTGTGTTCGGCAGAGTCAATCATTCTGGCAATTGAATTTACGAGGCTTGGATCGATCCCAACGGGATCAAAGTCACTTGGCGTTCTATCTCCCTCAACTAGTTCCACCAGGATTGCATCTAAGACATCGTAGCTGGGGAGACTTTGGTCATCTCTTTGATCCTCTCGAAGTTCAGCTGATGGAGGCTTGTCGATTACAGCCTGTGGAATCACCATTCCTCTCTCTGAGTTCCTCCACTTGACTAGTTGGAAGACCTCAGTTTTTAGGACATCTTTGATTACTCCATAACCGCCAGCACTATCTCCATAGAGCGTCGAGTACCCAACAGCAAGTTCGCTTTTATTTCCCGTGGTGAGAACTAGGCGACCTGTGGCATTTGAAACTGCCATGAGTATTATTCCCCTGATTCTGCTCTGAAGGTTCTCTCCGGTTAGACCTGGCAGGGGACTGCCTAAAAGTGGAGTAAGTATTGCTTCGAAGGAGGCATGGACACTTTCAATTGGAATCACTTCGAAAGATATTCCAAGATTGTTAGCTAACTCTCTAGCATCGTCGATAGATCCTTTGGAGGAGTAACGCGACGGCATCCCAATACCAAGTACATTTTGCTCACCCAGGGCATCTTTGGCAATTGTGGCTACCAAGGAGGAGTCAATTCCACCCGAAAGTCCAATCACTACACCTGGAAATCCGTTTTTTTCGACGTAATCTTTCGTCCCCAAAACGAGTGCTTCATATACCTCTTCGTTGATGCTCATTTCATCGGCAATTTCATTAATCAAAGGCATCGCATGAGGCCTTGGCCGTCTTGTGATCGCAATTTTGGTAAATGACCTCTCCATATGGACCTTTTGAGGAATAGCTGGATCATCTGGACATTCAATATCAACGACAAGCATTGATTCTTTGAACTGCGGGGCAGCGGCAATCAAGTCGCCTTGGGCATCCAAAACCATCGAAGCGCCATCAAAAACTAACTCATCCTGCCCGCCTACGGCATTGACATAGGCAATTGGAGTGCCACACTCACTGAATCGTGCTCTTAGTATCTCTTTTCTGTACTGGATTCGATTCTTGGCATAGGGAGAGGCATTTATAACAATTAAAAGCCGTGCCCCATTGGCAACCTCTTGTGGAAGTGGGCCATCTTGCACCCAGGCATCTTCACAGATAGATACTCCAACTCCAACTCCCCCTACGACAAAGATTGGGTGGCCTCCATTTCCAGGTGTAAAGGTGCGTTCCTCGTCAAAAACTGCATAGTTGGGGAGATGCCTTTTCGCGTAAGTTCCTAAAAGAGATCCGTCGCAAGCAATGGCTGCTGAATTGGTAGTTTCCATGACTGGTCTTGCCAATTGCAATGGTGGTCCTTTGGATTCAACCACAGCTTCATCAGGGGAAACCTTTTCACCATCTGGCTTTTCATCGGTCGAGCTTGCTTTGGAGATCCTTTCCTGTGACTCTGAACTTATTTCTTCTTTTGGATCCAGCCCGTTTATTCGATCAACAAATCCAAAAATTGCCACACACTTTGAACTTCTTGAAGCCACAAGTTGGCAAGCCGCTATTGAATCTTGAACAAAACCTGGTTTTAATACTAAATCCTCAGGCGGATAACCTGTGATGGCGAGTTCTGGGAAACAGGCAATATCTGCACCTATTTCATCGGCTGCATTGAGCGCTCTAAGTATTTGATCAACGTTGTGATCTAAATCTCCGACGACGGTATTGATCTGAGATAGAGCAACTCTAAGGCTCGTCATTATTCTCCAATTTTTACAATTTCAACACTGAGCACCCCGTTTGGCGCCTCATAACTAACGACATCGCCAACAGCTTTGCCAAGGAGTGCCAAACCAAGTGGCGAACCAGGTGAGACCACGCTCACATCGGATCTTCTCTCCTCGATCGAGCCGACCAAGAAGCGTTCAATTTCATCATCGCCTGAGTAGCGCAGGGAAACCACGACCCCAGAAGCAACGACTTCATAGGCGAGATTAGTAGTTTCAACTATTTTTGCCGTTTTGAGCATGGCTTCTAATTGCCGGACTCTGGCCTCCATCTTCCCTTGAGCGTCTTTAGCCGCATGGTAATCCCCATTTTCCGAAAGATCCCCTAAAGCCCTGGCGGACTCGATTGCTCTGGCAATTTCTATCCGCCCCCTCGTCTTCAAATCTTTCAGTTCTTCTTGGAGTCTTTCGAAAGTTTCTTTAGTTAGTTCTACATCTGCCACAATTGCGAATGCTACAGGGAATTTGGCCCATGTACAACCACTGTTGCCATAAGGTGCAATTTTGTGGCACAATGTATGGGATGAAATCGTTTCTTGGAACAGACAGATCTGCGGAGATAGTAATTCCGTAGGCACGCATCCCAAGGTGCGTGCCAAAGCCGTCCACCTCAGTGGGCGGTTTTTTTATGGGAATCCAGCCAGCGAGGAGTTTAAGGAGTAAAGCAAGTGACATACAAAATAGCCACTATTGGTGGAGATGGCATTGGGCCTGAAGTCACTCAGGAGGCACTAAAAGTAGTCCAAGCTGCCGGCATTTCTTTGGATGTCACTCCATTTGACCTGGGTGCGGCTAGATACCTCAAAGATGGGGCAGTACTGCCCGAGAAAGACTTAGAAGAGCTCCGTGGATTTGACGCCATAGTGCTTGGAGCAATCGGCCCGCCTGTTGGATCATTGGAAGTCCCGCCAGGGCTCCTTGAGCGAGGTTTGTTGCTTGGACTTCGATTTTCACTTGATTTGTATATAAATTTGCGACCCTTTAGTGCGCCTCCGGGCTCAATTGCACAAGGTGCTGATTTTGCTGTAATTAGGGAAAATACTGAAGGGACCTATGCTGGTGAAGGGGGATTTTTAAGAAAGAATACTCCACACGAAGTAGCCACCCAGGGATCGGTCAATACTCGCTTTGGCGTGGAGCGCTGCATTCGTTTTGGCTATGAACTGGCCCAAAAAAGAGAGAAGAATCTGACGTTAGTGCATAAGACAAATGTTCTTACATTTTCAGGCGATCTTTGGCAGCGTAGCTTTGACGATGTGGGAAAAGAGTTTCCAGATGTTTCGAAATCGTACAACCACGTCGATGCGGCCTGCATTTACATGGTGGAATCTCCAAGTCGTTACGATGTCATTGTTACTGACAATCTCTTTGGCGATATTCTGACCGACTTGGCTGGTGCCGTAACAGGGGGGATAGGTTTGGCAGCTTCTGCAAACTTAAACCCCACCAAGAGTGGCCCTTCACTTTTTGAGCCCGTGCATGGAGCGGCACATGATATTGCTGGGAAAGGAATTGCCAATCCACTTGCCGCTATTAGATCTGCTGCTTTGATGCTTGATCACTTAGGCGAGCAAAAAAGTGCTGAGAAAATAACAAATGCCGTAATTGAAAGATCTTATGAGTTAGCCGGGGTAGAGCCTGGCTCGGATGAATTAAAAACTAAAGCCATTGGTGACTCCGTGGCAGAAAGGGTTGCATGAAATGCCAATAACTCCCACTAACTACATTTGGATGGATGGAAAGCTCGTTCCTTGGGATGAGGCACAGGTCCATGTACTCACTCACACCCTCCACTACGGCATGGGCGTGTTCGAAGGTGTTCGTGCTTACCCAACCTCAAATGGTCCTGCAGTATTTAGACTCAAAGATCACATGGCGCGCCTGTTGAATTCGGCCAAGATCTATGGCATAGCTGTCCCCTTTGAATTAGAGACACTCATTGATGCGGTCAAAGACACAGTGAGGGCCAATGAATTAGAGAGCGGATACATCCGTCCGCTTGTCTACTTGGGATACGGGGAGATGGGGCTAAATCCCCTTCCCTGTAAAGTCAACGTGGCAATAGCCGCTTGGCCTTGGGGCACCTACTTAGGTGATGATGGATTGAAAAATGGTATTCGCCTAAAGGTGAGTTCTTGGCAGCGACACGATCCAAATGCTATGCCGGGTGCGGCCAAGGGAACTGGCATGTATGTCAACTCAGCACTGGCAAAAGTTGAGGCAATCCACAGTGGTTACGATGAAGCGGTGCTTTTAAACCCACAAGGTTTTGTCTCAGAGTGCACAGGTGAAAACATATTCATTGTTCAAAACGGAAAAGTTATAACTCCTCCAACTTCACTCGGAGGCGCTCTTGAAGGCATAACTCAAGACTCGGTCATGACCATAGCAAGAGATCTCGGCTACACCACGTTAGAGCGAGCTCTCGTGAGAACCGATCTTTACTGTGCCGACGAGGCCTTTTTGACCGGAACTGCCGCTGAAGTGGTTCCAATTCAAAGCGTTGATGATCGATTGGTAGGCAAGGGCAAACCAGGTCCTATTACAAAAGCCATTCAGGACACCTACTTTGAAGCTGTCAGAGGAGAGAATCCTAAATATGAAAGTTGGTTAGACCGTGTCAAGTGAAACCCAGGTGGAGATTCCGCCGAAAAGGGTAGAGATTCTAGACACCACTTTGCGTGATGGATCGCAACAAGAGGGACTTTCTCTGACTGTTTCTGACAAATTGCGGGTGGCCGAGGCACTTGACCATTTGGGAGTTACTTATATTGAAGGTGGATGGCCCGGGGCTAATC
>JABEUL010000028.1 GCA_013044465.1 Acidimicrobiales bacterium | reverse complement strand
CTGGGGCACAGAGTAACGGAAACAGGTGCACATCTAACAGCAATCCAAATTATGGCCTCCCAACTGGAAGTACAACATTTAGCCAAGCTTGGGTGAATGCGACATCAAGCAGTTCTGATAATTTTGTGGCCCCGTGTGAGAAGGCAAACGGTACTTGGTATGTTTACCTGCAAAATACCTCGGCAAATTCTGGAAACTCAGGAAATATTGGCTCTCCTACGGGAAGTCGACAAGCAGAGTCAAATCTGGGTAATGCCATAATTGAGCTAAATGCAGTGTATTTAGAAAATTTGAGGACTTTTTATTTGGCGGGGACAAATATAGTTACTCAGTTGCAGCAAGGAGATCCCACTATTTTCTATGTGGCTACGAGACCAAGTGGTCCTAACGAGGTCCAGGTTGGCACTGGTGGCACTTCGGGAAATCTAAGTCAAATTGCAGAGGCAGTCGCTTACTCGAGTGAGACCAGTAGATGTTACGCAATTTTCATAAATAAATCGAATGTCAGCATGCCAACCACATTTCCAAACAGCAATCTAAATCCTCCCAGCGGAACCACATATGGTGCGAGCACAACAACTGTTTCAGCCAGTGAATGCACAATGGGCGTTGAAAGCCCACTGGGCATTATTGTTAGTGGGGCTTCCCAGTCAATTTCAATGGATTGGCAAGCAAATGGTTTTCCGACCTCCTAAATGGGAATAGCATTTTCACTTTTTGATGTCAATTGTGCGCCCGACAAATTGATAAATCTATGTTTGCTCATTAATTGTTAACGAGCACTTATCGTTGCTGTGATGTCATTTCCCGACAGCTCAGAATGACTTGAAAGTTAATTTGACTTATCGGAACTAATTTCCCTTTGGGCAATAGGAATAAAAGTGGTATATTTTCCGCTGAAATAGCTCAATGTCCTTCCATATTGGCATTTCACTTGAATCTGTAATATAGGTTCAATGAAAGGTGCATTTATCCAGGTACTGTGCGGTACGGCCTTATGAAGCACATGGTAAGTTAGAGTAATTTATTGGGTCAGTAAGTGCTAATTAGGAGTGCTTTATTGAAGACATTTAATAAAGTATGGCTAAAACAGCGTCAGTGTGATAGTTTCTATTTCATTAGCAAATCTATCTATTGTAAAGAGGTTTAGGATGAGCAACGTACCCGGTGGAAGCGATTGGATCCAAGGACAAGATGGGAAATGGTATCCACCTAATGTCTATACCCAGCCAACTGGAGCACCAACGCCTCCTACCCAAAACCCCCCTCAGCCTCAGAACCAAGCTCCAATACCTGGTACACCCCAGCCCGGATTTGGAGCTCAGCCTCAGCCGGGATACCAGCCTCAGCCCGGATTTGGAGCTCAGCCTCAGGGATACCAGCCTCAAATGCAAGGAGGATTCCAGTCTGCTGCTCCAATGGGCCAACCTGTAACTCCTAAAAAGTCAAAGGCCGGACTAATAGTTGCAATTGTGATAGTGGTAGTGCTCTTGATTGGCGGCGGAATCGCCGGTTATTTGATACTATCGTCAAGCTCCGATAATCCTACTGGTGCAGTAAATAATTTCATGTCAGCACTTTTTTCCAAGAACACGAGTGCGACCTGTCAGTATGCCACTGGGGTAACAACTTCCAAGTGCAATTCCTTCGTTAAGGGTATTACTAGTGGGGGCAAGTTCTCTGGATCACTTAAAGCTGCGAATTATCAGGTCAGTGGAACCGAAGCTTTGGTAACCGTGGTAGGGCAAGTATGTGGTGGTGTTTTCGCTCAAATGAGTGGTAAACAGTGCCAAACAAACAGCAATCCAAGTGAAGGTCTTCCCTCGGGGAGCACCTCATTTGCCAAGGCATGGTCAGATGTTAGTTCAAATGGTGCTATATTCACAGTTCCTTGTGAGAAATTAAAAGGAACTTGGTATGTTTACCTTCAAAACACACCATCCAATTCAGGAAATAGCGGTTCCACTACTACCACCTCTGGCAACTCTGGTAATTCAGGAAATAGCGGTTCCACTACTACCAACTCTGGCAACTCCGGCAATTCAGGAAATAGCGGTTCCACTACTACTAACTCTGGCAACTCCGGTAGTAGCGGCTCCTCTGGCAGTTCTGGGAATTTGCCTACAACAACTAGTGCAAACTCAGGCTAAAAAGGTTTGGCAACTGAAAAAAGTTGTTTTTAAAAATACTTATTCTGATTGCTAAATCGCCATTTTGCAGACAACCGATTAAGTTTTCTGTAATGAATATCTCACGATGAAAGAATCACCATGGCATCACAGAAGGTGATCTGCTTCAAGGTATTTTACTAATAAACCCATAAGTACGGGCGCATTATGCGGAGGTAATATAAGCTAGCTCTGAAGTTTTAAATAGGCCTCTAAGTAATGCTGGGGATTTCTGTAATTGGTGCAGCTTTGAAACTACAAGTTGTTTTAAATGGTCAGGTCCTGATACGGTTGTTCTTCCAACTCCATGTGCTTTGACCTCTCTCCAAACTGATTCATCTGGATTAAGCTGAGGCGAGTAGGCAGGAAGGAAGAATAGCGTTAACTTACCATTTGTACTCTCAACATATTGTTTGGTTAATTTAGCCTTGTGTGTTGGGTGTCCATCCACTATTAGATAGATAGGTTTCTCGGTATTATGGACTAGCCTCTTTAAGAATTCAATAAATACTGGTGAAGTTACATTTCCTTTAGTACACATGAATCGTAATTTCCCACGTGGCGATATTGCTGAAATCATATTTACTGAGAATCTTGCGCCAGTTGTCTCAATTAAGGGAGTACTTCCTTTTTCACCCCAGGTGGTACCTGCATGGTAATCTGAGCGAACACCTGCCTCATCCTGGAAGTATATCTCTGCTCCGTGCTTTTTAGCTTGCTTGACTATGTTTGGATAGTCCTCACTCCGCCATTTCTCAACTGCTTCGCTATCTTGCTGCCACGCTTTATACTTTGGCTTCTGTACTGAAAGTCCCATCTCGTGTAACATCCTGGCAACACTTGATAGAGCAAGTGATACTCCATATTTATCCTTTATAAGTTCTTGCACCATCTCACATGTCCAAAGAGCAAACTGGAATTTCAACTGAAGTGGGTTCTTATCTACAACAATCTTGCGAATGGCATTTAACTGCTTTTTGTCTAGTTTCTTTGGTCTGCCAAATAACGGAATAGCCTCTAGCGCCTCGTCACCACCCGCTCCATATTTCTTGAGCCACTTTTGGATTGTCCGTACATTAAAGCCTAAGACATCAGCAGCAGTTTTAGGTTTTATTCCTTCGTGAGTGATCTGGTGTACAGTCCTATGACGAAGTTCTTCTAAAGTTTTGTGATGTAATGCCCTGCCATCGACTTTCATAGATACAGTTTACCATATACGCCCTTACTTATGGGTTTATTAGTAACCACATACATAAGGGCCAGTTTTGAGAAGGCATTGCGTTCCAGCTGGTTGCTAAGTTGGCCTTAAGCAGCTGGTCCAACTACGAGGGTAACTGTTGCGCTTTGGGTAGCTCCAGCCGGTGTTAGGTAAGAAATTGTGATTGTATTACCTGGGTGGAACTGAAGCATTATATTGCTCAGTGAGTTAGTGTCACTGACAGATGAGCCATTAACAGCCGTTATCTCGTCACCAACAGTCATTCCAGCCGCTTGGGCAGGTGAGTTTTGCAAAAAGCCAGCTATGACAGCCCCTGAAGGTGAAGGTGCGTTTCCTGCGGTTGGGTTTTCAACGCTCACTCCCAAGAACCCCATTTCACCGATGTGAATCTTTGATGAGGATTGTCCTTTGACAATTTGACTTTCAATACCCATAGCCTTATTTATTGGAATAGCGAACCCAGCAGCATTGGATGCCTGAAGCTGAAATCCAGATGATCCGGCAGTATCAATTCCTATAACTTGTCCGGAAGAATTAACCAACGGACCTCCAGAGTCGCCTGGTACAATGTCAGCATTAGTCTTGAGCATGTTAGTTAGTTGCTCTGAAGTATTTGAGATGTCACTACTTGCAGTTATGGATTGGTCGGTGGCAATAATCGAACCTTTGGCGACGGATGGTTTTCCGCCAACTCCTCCAGCATTTCCTAGGGCAGTTACGGCATCACCAGTGGCGACTTTTGAAGAATCCCCTAGGGGAGCGACTGCCAAGCCGGATGCTCCTTGGGCCTGAATTACTGCGACATCATCAACTTTGTCGAATCCAATTACTTTTGCCGAATATGTCTTCCCATTGCCAATGTCGGTTACTGTAATTTGAGTGGCTGCATCTATCACGTGGTTATTGGTGAGGATAAGTCCACTTGAGTTCAGGACAATTCCAGTTCCAGCCGCCTGGGCCTGCATGTACTGGAGGTTGGTATTGACATCAACTATCCCATTATTTACGGCAGAGAGAGACGTTGGAAGTGAGGAAGATGGTGTCCCGGAATTTTGTGTAGTGGGTGAAGTTTGATTCAAGCCACCGTAAGTTGGCGAGGAGTGGTTTACGTAAAGTGAAGCTCCTACGCCTGCACTTACTCCAATTAAAATGCAAACCGCCGCTATGACAATGTAAACAAATGTGGGAACAGACTTCGGTGATTTTCCAGGTTGGTTAGCAAATGGTGGAAGCGGAGTGCCGTATGGGTAGCCAGGATGAGGTGGATAGCCACCAAAACCCCCATATCCAGGGTTCGAATATGGGTATGGGCCTCCCTGATGGTTCCACTGTGGATACGATTGTTGGCCATAGTAACCAGCAGCTTGTGGGTAATGCGAGCCAAATCCTTGTGACTGAACTGGAGCTCTGACATTGGCTACTTCCGCTGGATTCGACGCAAGTGGTACTTGAAATGGCGGATTCACACTTGGCCCAAGAGATGGCCCGTCGTTTTTTTGTTCGTTGTCAAAGTTATTTGGGCCTTGATTCCATGAGTTTGCCCACAATTGACTCTGGGTCTCATTGTTAATTTCTGAATTCTCGCCTTGTTCTGCTGGAGTGTCGCTCATTTTGGCTCCCTTGTCACTAAGTTAATTCTACTTCCGACAAAATCATTTAATCACTTGAGTGTTAGAAAATAATTTGGAATTTCTTAAAGTTTGCTGAGAAAGTGGTTAACGATTCGTATTTGAGCCAATTTTGTCGGAGTTCTTAACAATTCTTGCTGCCTCCTTTGATAGGTTGCCACTGACAGTAATTTTCTTTAAGAGACGCACCTAATTTGCTTTTCCCCGGGCTACGGGACTATTTAGGGCGGAGATATAAAGCCAGCAAATAAGATGCTTTGCTTCTTAAGGTGAGAAAGTGACCCCTACCTGCCTAGAGCAATCAAGGCGAGAGCTAATTTGATTTTTATGAGGGGAAAGGGAAAATCAAGTCAAATTTGGGGTCAGGTGTGAATTAGACAGCATCTGGTTAGCATATCTAGCCATCAATCAACGGCACAAAGAAATCCTAGCTAATAGTTTTGACCTGCACTTTTGTTAGTGCCCCCGACAGGAGTCGAACCTGCGCACCCGGCTCCGGAGGCCGGTGCTCTATCCACTGAGCTACGAGGGCTAAAAGGGTGGACCGCTCAATTCTACTAATTTCTCTGGCTTTTAAATCAGTTACTTTTTCTGAGTTGAAATTCTTATCTAGATGGGGTCTTCTAGCCGTTGGTTGATCCGTACTAACCTTTATAAGAAAAGCGCCTTCAATTGGTAAAGTTTTGCCAGCATGTCGCAGTAGTTCGCCCACCCAAACAGAGATTAAGGACAAATGTCTTCTAAACAAACTTTCTCAGAATTGATATCAAAAATCACCTCAGATTTAGGGTGGAGTGACTTTGGGCCAAAGATAAAGATTGAACGACCTTCCAGAAGAGAACATGGAGATTTTTCCTCCAACGTCGCCATGGTGTTGTCTAAAAGCCTTGGCAAACCCCCTAGAGAAGTTGCTCAAATTGTAGTGGATGAGATCAATAAATTGGGTATGGAGCACCTAGACAGAGCTGAAATTGCAGGCCCTGGGTTTGTGAACGTACACCTAAATACAAGTTGGCTACAAGACGTTTTACAAGAGGTAGTTCTAGCCGGCCAGTCCACATGGGCAACAGATGACTTGGGGCAGGGTGAGAAAGTCCAAATTGAGTTTGTATCAGCTAATCCGACTGGACCGATTCACGTTGGCAATGGCTGGTGGGCCGCTTACGGTGATTCACTTGCAAGAATTCTCTCAAGATGTGGCTGGAAGGTGTCAAAGGAGTATTACGTCAATGATACCGGTGGCCAAATTCGCCGATTGGGCGAAAGCTTAATTGCTAGGAAAATGGGCGAAATTCCAAGTGAGGATGGGTACCAGGGCGCATATGTGACAGAACTCGCCAACCATTATCAAGGTCCAATGGAAATCTCGGAGGCAGGCAGGTTTGCCGCGGAGAAAATTCTTGACGGCATAAAAGATACCCTGAGACGAATAGGGGTTGAATTTGACTCTTGGTACTCTCAGGCCTCGATTGAAGAAGGTGGTGCTGTGCAAGAAACTATTGACACCTTGAGGGCTTCTGGCTTGGTGTACGACCAAGAAGGTGCAGTTTGGCTGGCAAGCTCGACACTAGGTGACAATCGTGACAGAGTTCTTGTGAAATCGAACGGAGATGTTACTTACACTGGGGGAGACCTTGCCTATCACAGGGACAAGTTTTTGATCAGAGGCTTTGAGCGAGTGATCGACATTTTCGGAGCGGATCACCACGGTCAGGTCGCAACCTTAAAGGCTGGAGTAAAAGCATTAGAAATCGATCCTGACAAGCTCGAAATTAAATTGGGACAGATGATTTCACTTGTCGGTGGAGCCATGTCTAAGCGGAGTGGGAACTTTGTAAGTTTGGATTCACTTTTAGATGACATCGGTCCAGATGCCATGAGGTTGATGAGTTTGATTAATTCCATTGACCAAGCAACAGTTTTAGATATCGACTTAGTAAAAAAAACTACTTCTGAAAACCCGGTTTACTATGTTCAATACGCCCATGCGAGGATTTCCTCGATTAACAGAAAGGCAGATTCTCAAGGAATTGAAAGGATTTCATTAGATGAAGTTGACTTCTCGCTCTTAACTCACGATGGTGAACTTGAACTTCTAAGGATTCTGGAAGAGTTTCCTGACATACTAAGAGAAGCTGCAAACGAAAGAGTGCCGTTCAAGATTACAACTTGGGTTAGAAAGTTAGCTGGGCAATTCCACAGTTTTTACCATGACTTCAAAGTTATCTCCCCTGATTTGGATCCCCAACTGGTTCAGGCACGTCTTTATTTAGTTGAAGCAACTAGAATTGGCCTAGGAGTTGGACTGGATTTGTTGGGCGTTGGTGCCCCAGAGGAGATGTAGTTTTGCCAATTAATGAAAAAGTAGGGATGGGTGGTCCGGTAGATTTGGCGCTTCTTCCTATGAACTCAGTCATTGGTGAAAACGGGGATCTTTCTATTGCCGGGGTAAATGTCCTTGAACTAGTCGAAAAATATGGAACACCACTATTTATCTACGACGAAGACGAAATAAGAGTGAAATTACAGGAAGCAATAAGTGCTTTTGGACCCAACGTAGCTTATGCCTCTAAGGCATTTCTCTGTAGGGCAATGGCTGAATTAGTAGTTGAAGAGGGATCAAGAATCGATGTTTCCACAGGCGGTGAAATGGCAGTTGCTATGGCGGGAGGTATTGATCCGTCAAAGATTGTATTTCATGGGAATAATAAGTCGACTCGTGAGTTAACTGAAGCAATTTCTATAGGGGTGGGAACAATTGTTGTAGATAGCTTTGACGAAATTGAGAGGATAAAAAGATTAGCTAGCATGCTTTTAGATTCGAGTTCTAAATTAAAAAGAGTAAAGGTTCTTCTTCGAGTAACACCCGGAGTCGAGGCACATACACACGAATTTGTTAGGACAGGTCAAGAAGATACTAAGTTTGGGTTTTCGCTTGCCAGTGGTGCGGCTTTGAAAGCATGTGAAATTATAAAAGAGTCAGAGGAAATGACCCTCTCGGGGATTCATTTCCACATTGGCAGCCAGATCTTTTTGAACGATGGGTTTCTAGCTGCTATAGAAGCTATAGGGCCCTTAGTCAACTCGGTTGGTGTTAAAGAACTCGTAATTGGTGGAGGTCTTGGGGTTGCTTATGTAAATGGTGAGGACCAACTTTCGATGAAGCGCTGGGCAGATGAAGTCAAGAAAGCTGTTAAAGCAAGCGGAATTGCTGGCGATGTGGAAGTAACAGCAGAACCTGGCAGGTCGATAGTGGCCCATGCATGTATAACTGTCTATCAAGTGGGAACTATAAAGAAATTGCCTGGAATAAGAAACTATATTGCAGTTGATGGTGGGATGTCGGATAATCCTCGACCAGTACTTTATGGAAGCGGATATGAGGCATTTTTGCCAAGAGAGGCCAATGCCCAAAGACCAATGAAAGCCAGACTGGTTGGGAAACACTGCGAAACTGGAGATGTCTTGGTTTTTGAAGCTCATCTTCCTGATGACGTCGAAGTTGGAGACTTTGTCGCTACTCCAGTGACGGGGGCATATGGCTACTCAATGGCCTCCAATTACAATAAAGTCCCTCGTCCTGCCGTAGTCTTTGTCTCTTTAGGCCAGGATCGATTAGTCATTAGACGTGAAACTACCGAAGATCTACTAAGACTTGATCAATGAGTGAATTCGGCCTAAATTGCTTAAATTTTCAGCAAGTGATCATTAATAAAGTAGCGTAAAAGTATGGGAAAAATGCCAGTTGGTGTTGGTTTGCTGGGCTGTGGAAACGTAGGATCAGCCTTGGTCTCGCTGATTGGCAAAGGCGATTTGAAAAAAATGCTTGAAATAAAAGCAATTGCAGTCAATGACTTGACAAAAAAAAGACCTGAGTTTGTGCATTTGGACCTACTTAGTAATGACGCTGAAAGTGTGATTAACCGTGACGATGTCCAAATAGTAGTAGAGCTAATTGGCGGAATCGAACCTGCAAAATCACTAATTCTAAAAGCATTAAAAGCAGGCAAGTCAGTTATTTCAGGGAATAAAGAGCTTTTAGCTAACCACGGAATGGAACTTGCCAGTGCAGCCAATGAAGGAGGGGTTGATCTACTTTATGAAGCCGCAGTAGCTGGAGCGATTCCTTTAGTGAGGCTTTTGAGAGAGTCATTGGCAGGAGAGGAAATAATCAGAGTACTGGGAATAGTTAATGGGACGACAAATTATATTTTGACCCAGATGACTGAGTTTGGTATTGATTTTAAAAGTGCTCTCCAACAAGCCCAAGATTTGGGGTACGCCGAGAGAAATCCGGAAGCAGACGTAGAAGGAATGGATGCAGCTGCAAAGGCATCAATTCTGGCCTCAATAGCTTTTGGCGCAGATGTAGTCTTTGACGATGTTTTCCGAGAAGGCATAACTGGGCTCGAGTCTTACGACATCTCATATGCGACCAAAATGGGTTATGTCGTAAAGCTCTTGGCCATAATTGAAATGGTGGAAGGTCCAGGGAGTTCCACTGGTAGTGGCGGATCTAGGAAATTGAGTGTACGAGTCCATCCGGCCCTTGTAAGTGCGGATCACCCGCTTGCTTCGGTGAGAGGGCCCTTTAATGCAATATTTATAGAAGGTGAGGCCGCAGGAGATCTAATGCTATATGGAAAAGGTGCCGGAGGTGCACCGACTGCTTCAGCTGTACTGGGTGACGTATTGGATGCGGCGCATAATATAAGCTTCGCGGCTTCTTCTAGGACTTTAGAAAGAGAAACAGTCGCTTTTGCTCCCATTAATGACATCACCACTCGTTACTATTTGGCACTAGACGTAGTTGACGAACCAGGAGTCCTAGCTGAGGTTGCCAAGATATTTGGAGTAAATAAAGTGTCAATTTCTTCAATGGAGCAAGTGGAAACTAATGAGGGTGCCAGGCTTGTATTTTTCACTCATGTTGCACTAGAAAAGAATTTGCAAGCAACCAAGAGAGATCTAGGTAATCTTTCGGTTGTGAAAAAGGTCGGCAGCATTATTAGGATTCTTGACGGAGGCCAGGAGTGACGGGCAAGTCGTCTCGGCCTAAATGGGGTGGCATTATAGAAGAGTATCGGGACTTTTTAGATGTCAGTAGCCAAACTCCCGTTGTGACGCTTTTGGAAGGCGCTACTCCATTGGTTCCGGCTCCCAGGCTTTCTAAGCGAGTTAATGCAAATGTTTTTCTTAAATTTGAAGGTGCAAATCCAACGGGTTCATTTAAAGACCGAGGCATGACAATGGCCATTTCCAAAGCCAAAGAATCCGGGGCCAAAGCAGTAGTGTGTGCCTCGACGGGAAACACCTCAGCTGCGGCTGCTGCGTATGCGGCAAGGGCTGGCATGACATGTGCAGTTCTTATTCCAGATGGTTATATTGCACTCGGTAAGTTAGCTCAAGCACTAATTCACGGAGCAACTGTCCTTCAGGTTCAAGGCAATTTTGATGAAGCTTTGGAGATTGTTCGAAGGCTGCCTGATCATGCACCCATTGAAGTTGTTAATTCGATTAATCCTGCTCGAATTGAGGGTCAAAAAACCGGTGCTTTTGAAATCGTAGATGTTTTAGGTGATGCGCCTGATGTGCACTTTATTCCCGTTGGCAATGCTGGGAACATAACTGCCTATTGGAAGGGCTATTTACAGTATAAAGAGGCGGGGCTTTCAACTAAACTTCCAAAAATGTGTGGTTTCCAGGCAAAAGGAGCAGCCCCAATCGTTTTGGGTCATCCAGTTGAGAATCCGGAGACAGTTGCAACTGCAATTAGGATTGGAAATCCCGCATCATGGTATGGAGCGACATCAGCTGCAAGTGAATCAGGCGGGCTCATAGATGCTGTTAGTGACGAGCAAATTCTAGAGGCATACAAATTTTTAGCTAGAGAAGAGTCAGTATTTTGCGAACCGGCTTCAGCGGCATCTGTGGCAGGTCTTTTATCATCTGGTGTTGAAAAAGGCTCTACCGTAGTCTGTGTTTTAACGGGTCACGGATTAAAAGATCCCGACATAGCCATTGGCCAAATTGCGGTTCCAAGAAGGGTCTTGCCGAAAATCGAAGACGTTTTAGAAGCACTTGAACTTTAATTGTTGCAGATTAATTTGGCTTAAACTATAGAGTGTTCATTGGTTTCTAAGTTAAAGAATTTTTCGCCAAGGGTTCAAATCGAAAGGAACTTCAATTGAGAGTTGCCCAAGTTGACAGTAGAGCTGTATTGATAAAGGAAGATCAGTATCTCGATATTGAAAAAACTTCGCAAGGTAGGTTTAGGTCAGATTTGGGGAGAATCTATGACAAATGGATTGAACTTAGAGATTGGGCTGAGGGGCTCAAATGGTCAAATGCGGTATCCCTTGGAAGTGGAGTTGCATTTTCATCTCCTGCTCCCCATCCCGGTCAAGTGTTTGCTATTGGCTTGAATTATAGGGATCATGCTCATGAAATGGGTATGGAACTTCCTGAGATTCCTACAACTTTTACAAAGTTTCCCTCGTGTCTCACAGGAGATCGGGCGCACGTTAAATTACCCAGTTCCAACGTAGATTGGGAGGTAGAACTCGTTGTAGTCATGGGTATAAAGTGTCACGAAATTTCCTGCGACAAGGCTTGGGATTATGTGGCGGGGCTCTCGATTGGGCAAGACTTGTCAGAACGAGTAGTTCAAGTCAAAGCTGGTGGTCAATTTAGTCTAGGGAAATCATTCCCAGGATTTGGTCCAATCGGACCTTGCTTAGTTACTCCCGATGAATTAGCAGACCCCAATGATTTAGCCCTAAAGACTAAAATAAATGGTGAGATAGTACAAGATTCAAGGACGTCTCAGATGATTTTTTCAGTGGCTGAAATTATCTCGAGGCTTTCGGAAGTAGTCACTCTCAACCCTGGCGATGTGATATTTACAGGAACTCCGAGTGGTGTGGGAATGTCATACAATCCGCCTAGATTTCTATCCCAAGGCGATGTAATAACTTCTGAGATTGAAGGTATTGGAGTACTGACTACGTTTTGCGTCTAGTTTCACATCTGTTTGTGACTGACGGAACAGGATTTATTGATTATTGCCGATAGTGCATCGTTCTCTTTTTTAGAGGAAAGTGCTTGTAAATCGGATAATTATGACCCGTTGTGTACTTTTCGGGGAAAAAAACGGAGTGTGATTGCAATGTAGGTAAAATATGTAGTAATGTAACTAATGCCTATAGCGTGGCCTTCTTCGATGAACCAAATGGGGCGGAGAAGATAGGAAAAGTTTTTCTACAAAAACTCTTAGCATGGGCAAATTGCGCGATTACCAATTATAAATCTTGGTAATCATAAATATAAAGATTGAAAACCCAGAAGGCAACATTGCTTGCGTGGTGCATGCGTATGGCTACGCAAGTGCGAAATTGAAACGAGG
>JABEUL010000337.1 GCA_013044465.1 Acidimicrobiales bacterium | reverse complement strand
TTTTTAAGTTAATTGGTATTTAATTCATCTTGGGGCCTAATCCAAACGGAATCAACAGTTTCAGATTTATCATGGATCGCCGTTTGGTCTTTGGGAGCATCAACTAGGAAGAACCGGGTGTCATAGCGTCTCGGAGGGCCGACAGGAGTGATCCAGCGACTATAAAATTTGAGTCGCTCAGGCCTCAAGCCAAGTTTTTCTGACTTGATAATGTCTAATAGGTCAAGCCTGTGAGCATTCAACTCTTCTCGGTAGTGATGAAATAGCGCTCCTCTGGCTGGATCTTTCATTGACACCATCTCTTCTTCGCCTGGCAAAGAAGCAAGTAAAATCCCAGCTTCTTCGAATGACTCACGGATAGCAGCTATAAAAAATCCCAAACCGTACTCTTTTAGACCTAATGATTGGCTCGCCTTGTAGTCATCGAAAAATGGACATAGATCTGCGAATTCAGATGAATAGTCACTTTTATCTATGGCTCCTCCGGGGAAAACATAGGCTCCCCCCACAAAATCCGAATTTAAGTTGCGCATTAACATGCAAATCTCCACCCCAGAATCAACTTCTCGAACCATAATGACTGTGGAGGCATCCCGTATCGCTATATCCTTATTTGCTCCTATAAACAATGCGTCACTCATAGTATCGAGGCTAGTACTAACGATCACAAAATGTTAAATTCAAGTAACTATTGTGTTCATTTTGTGAAATCTTGGTACTCGAATCAAGTGGGGTTAGTTGAGCAACTAAGCTCTATCTGTGGCACAATCAGGGAAAAATACTTCAAAACGACAAGCACCTTCAAAAGGAAACCGGTCGGGACAGTCATCTGGCAACAAAGGGAACCAGAGAGGTGGGAGGCAAGGTTGGACCCCGCCCCCAAAATCCAATACACCTTTAATCAGCGGAATTGTTGGTGGGGTAGTGGTGGTTGCGGCAGTAGTAATTCTTATTATTATTTCAATATCGTCCTCATCTCCTCCCAATTCAGCAGATCAACCTGCTTCAGCTCAGCTCGTAAATGCGGTTACTCAAGTTCCATCTAGTATTTACGATCAAGTCGGCACCGGTTCTGGCCAAGTTATAGGTGCGCCTACGACTATTAGTGGAAGTTCACTTACTC
The DNA here is from genome assembly GCA_013044465.1 of Acidimicrobiales bacterium. Taxonomy (GTDB): domain Bacteria; phylum Actinomycetota; class Acidimicrobiia; order Acidimicrobiales; family JABEUL01; genus JABEUL01. The sequence goes on along the minus strand of JABEUL010000337.1, from coordinate 4,198 downwards.
TAAATGGGAAGCCTGAGTTCCTTTATATGGGCGCTGAATACTGTCCCTTCTGTGGAGCAGATCGCTGGGCCATAGTGGCTGCTTTGTCAAGGTTTGGGACCTTTAGTGGCCTCCAAATTGGCGCTTCGTCAGCTACCGATACCTATCCCTCCACTCCGACTTTTGGCTTTTATAAGGCCAGTTATACGAGTAAGTATTTGTCATTTGTATCCGTTGAGATGCAAGATGTAAATCATAATCCGCTTCAAAATCCAACCAGTCAGGAGAGCTCCATAATGAACAAGTATGACCCCAAAGGGAGCATACCTTTCCTTGATGTGGCTAATAAGTGGATGGATAGCACGATATATAGTCCCCAAGTACTCCAGGGCCTAACACACGATACAATCGCAGCCACTCTTTCTACTCCGACCAATCCAACTGCGCAGGCAATTTTGGGTGGTGCGAACTATCTAAGTGCAACTATCTGTGCCGTCGATGGCCAGCAGCCAGTCTCAGTATGTAGCTCAAGTGGCGTGAAAGCTGCCGAGACTTCTCTAGGTCATGGAGCAACCACAGCGCCAGGTCAGCATTCCTCAACTCCTAGCAGCACAAAAGGTTAACAATTGGCTGCCCAAATAGGTCTTAATGATCTTGATGAAGGAGATTCCGTCGACGGCCCTAAGATCAAAAGCGGCATATGGGCGCCAATCCTTGCCACGCTGATCTCGCTCTACGGAATAGGCGCTTCAACCTATCTCACCCTAACTCACTACTTCAAATCGGCAGTGCCTCTAGCGTGTTCAGACAATGGAGTGGTGAACTGCGCCAAAGTGACCTCTTCGCCTCAAAGCTATATCTTTCACATTCCAGTAGCACTACTTGGCTTAGTATTTTTCGTTCCAATGTTTGCAATGTCACTTCCCATCGTTTGGAGAAATAAATCCAAGGCTCTAGCATTTATTCGCCTTTTTGCAGTTATTAGTGGGATGGGTTTTGTGCTCTACTTGGTGTCAATGGAGCTACTCGTGATCAAGGCAATCTGTCTATGGTGTACGAGCGTGCACATCGCAACATTTTTGCTGTTCTTAGTAGTATTGTTTGGCTGGAACTCCACAGGATACCAGCGACAAAAGTGGAATTATTAGAAAACTCTTAAATTTCTAAAATTAGTTGGCGTAGAGACGTCTTCTTTCGACTTCATTTAGGCCACCCCAGACTCCGTGGGGCTCCCTAATGCTGATGGCATATCCAAGACAGTCTTCGCGTACATGACACCCATTGCAGATGGACTTGGCATAAGACTCCCTCATGAGCCTCTCATCTTTTCTCTCTGGTGTGACCGGAGGGAAGAAAAAGGTTGCCACTTGCGGGCCGCGACATGCTGCACGATCCTGCCAATGTTCGTCTCTTAGTTGCTGATGAGATTGAAGGCTTGTCATAAAAGCACCCCCTTTTTGGGTAACTCGACTGTTCTTAACTTAGAGTTCGGACGGATATCTCAGCCCCTTGAGTAAACTTTTCAATAGCCCACTCTGGGTGTTTGATAATTTTGTTTTTGCCACTAATGGTGATGCATTTCCAACCCAGAAAAAGCCAAGTAGTGTTTTAGTGAAATGGATTTGGTCGAATTCCTTAAATCAAGCAAGGTTTTGATTGTTGCTGGAAAAGGTGGAGTAGGCAGAACTACGGTGTCTGCAACTATTGCCATGGCTGCGTCCCAGCATGGAATGGATGTAGTAATCGCCGAACTTGAAGGAAAATCAGGGCTTCCCAGATGCTTTGGTCACTCAAATGAGTCATTAGATTTTATGGGTATACAGTTGGCAGAGAATATACTGGGTCGGCTTATAACTCCTGATGATGCACTGGTGGAGTATTTGATAGACCATGGCATGAAGCGGATATCAAAAAAACTGGCATCTTCCGGGATTCTCGATGTTGTAGCAACCGCTATACCGGGGATTAGGGACATTCTGGTTTTAGGGAAAATAAAGCAGCTTGAACGTGAAGCAGGCCACGATTTAATTGTTGTTGATGCTCCAGCAACGGGACATACCCTTTCATTTCTCAGTTCTGCGAAAGGTCTTATTGATAGCGCACGGTCAGGACCAGTTAGAAGTCAAGCAAATGATGTCTTGGACCTTTTAAGCGATCCAGAACGTTGTCAAGTGATGCTAGTCACACTTCCAGAAGAAACGCCTGTAAATGAAGCAGTCGAAGCTGCTTTTTCACTCGAAGACCGAATTGGGGTGAAACTCGGGCCGATAATCGTAAATGCACTTCTTCCTTTGCGCGAACAACTTGACTGTGATGTAAAAGAGGAAGCGTCAAAAGTAAGCATTGATTTAAGTGAAACGCAGATCCATGCCTTAAGTGATGCGGCGACATTTTATAAAAAACGCCGTGAGATGCAACAAGATCAGGTAAAAAGATTGAAAGATGAGTTGCCGCTTCATCAGATATATCTGCCTGAATTGTTCACTTCTGAGATCGGTGTAAATGAGATAAATATTCTTTCCAAAGCTTTTGTGGAAGCAGCTAAAAACGTCGAGGAAACTTAGAAATGACACAAGCTTCAAATCAATTAGAAACCCCAATGTTCTCAGATTTAATAAAAGGTAAAAAAGTCTTGGTTTGCGCCGGATCGGGTGGAGTTGGGAAAACCACTACTGCAGCGGCTTTAGGATTGGCGGCTGCCAAACTTGGAAGAAGGGTATGTGTAGTTACTATTGATCCAGCAAAGCGCCTTGCAAATGCCCTAGGAATTTCAGAGCTATCAAATGCGCCAACTCTCATTGGAGAATTTTCAGGGGGGGAATTATATGCGATGATGCTTGATGCTAATGCAACCTTTAATGCTCTTATTGCGCAGTATGCGAAAGATGAGATCCAGGCTGAGAAGATACTTGCCAATAGGTTATATAGGTCACTTTCCTCATCTTTAGGTGGGACACAAGAGTATATGGCCGCAGAAAAGCTGTTTGAACTAACTCAAGATGAGCGATTTGATTTCGTGATAGTAGATACTCCTCCGAGCCGGAATGCGCTTGACTTTTTAGATGGCCCAAGCCGGCTGTCTCACTTTTTAGAAAATAGACTATTTAGGATTTTATTGATGCCTACTAGGACCTACCTAAAGGCAGTAAGTATTGCCACGCAAGCACTTCTCAGGACGATCTCAAAAGTTGCCGGGACCGAATTAGTTGCAGACGCAGTTGAGTTTTTCCAAGCATTTGAAGGCATGGAGGAGGGCTTCAGGGCAAGGGCGAGACACGTGGAAGCTTTACTTGCCGATCCATCAACTGCCTTTATATTAATAGCTGGGCCAAGGAGAGACTCAGCACAAGAGGCAACCTTTTTTGCCAACCGATTGCTTCGGTCAAATATTGATGTACAAGGGTTAATTGTTAACCGTGTTCATCCAAGCTTTGACAACGTAAAGTTTGATGAAAATACTGCAAAAACAATCCGCGCACTGGGTCCATCAAATCCCCTTGGGGCTATGCTCGAAAATTTGGAAAGCTTCGAAAGTATTGCCGAGCGAGAGGATCATTTCCTAGAGGATCTACGGTTAAAGATCTCATCTGCACCTACTGTTAAAATACCTCTTTTTGTTGGAGATATCCATGATTTAGACGGTCTTTGGCAGGTGGCTGACTATTTCCTGTAATAGTTGGCCAATTTTGTCGATTTGTAGGTTTGGTTAGGGGAAAAGGGGTAGCCTTTATTTGTGAAAAGAATTTTAGTTGTGGCTGATGTTCCTGAGCTTAGACGAGACATTGTTAGTGCTATCTCAGATCCTGATCGTGAAATTGTTGAGCTTCAAAGTGGGCGGATGGTAAGAGAATCTGTTTTTGAAGAAAGCCCCTCCTTGGTAATTCTCGACTCTCAGATTGGTTCGATGGGTGCATTTGCAGTGACACAGGATCTGCATCTTGACGAATTTGACGGCACGCAAGGCCATATACCCGTGTTGATACTCTTGGACCGAAGAGCCGATGCTTGGCAGGCCAGGAACTTTGGCGCTGAGGGCTTTATTGTCAAACCTCTTGATCCAATTCGAATTCGCAAGGCTGTTCGTGAAATATTGGCTGGGAAGACCTGGTTTGATCCAACTTATGCACCTGAACCGCATGTGGCGCTGGCCCCTGGGGCGCAAGCATTACCCGGTTTGGCGGGAGTTGCCAATTAGGTAATGTCTTGAGAATTAATGATT